>JBEEGK010000120.1:0-3245 GCA_041166845.1 Acidobacteriaceae bacterium | reverse complement strand
CCCTCGGCGACCAGGGACTTTTCCATCCAGGGGCAATTGGCAGCAGGAAGAGGCCACAACAAGGAGATTTATGAAATCTAAGACACCACCAGAGGATCGTATCGAAAAGAGAGTTGTCTCGGAGCGCAGGCGACTTGCCAACCAGCGAAATGCTCAAAAATCTACCGGACCAAGAATCAGTGTCAGGGAAACAAAAGGTTCGACGCAACGCCATAAAGCACGGACTACTAAGTGCGATGGTTTCCCTAGATGCCTGCGACTCTCAGGAATATGGCGACTTTCTTTCGCATATGCAGAGTGTGTTGCGCCCCGCGACGGCGGCGGAGAAAAAGCTAGCAGAACAAGCGGCATCGCTGATCTGGAGGCTAAAGAAAACGGAATTCACATTGCAGGCGGCCCTAAATTGCAATGTTCCTAAAGTGAAGCTTGACTCAGTTCTGCGCTGTGAGGCCCGGTTCACCGCCAAATTGCGGGAAGTTCTTCTTGAGTTCGCCCTTCTTAATAGCGCCGCATCTTGCAGCGAAAGCCAAAACGAGCTCCTTGGGCAAGTCTCGCCGAAACTTCTAAAGGATGGACCACATGACATTCAATAAACGCTGGGACCTCATCGCGGACGGAGTGTTATGGCGTCAAGCGCTAAAGGCATTTCCAGATGACCCGGAGATGGTCGCCATGGCCGAAACATTAGTAATGGGACTGCAAGAAAATGCAGATCGCACCGATTCCATAGAGTTCGTTGTTTACGACCTGATCGCTGCGAACTATTTGCGTAGCATTGGCATCGCGCAATATCAAACCGCGCTCGTTTGTAGGGAAAAGGAGCGGCTCCGCGAGTTCGCTGCTGGCAGGAACGCCATCAATCAGGAATTATTCGTTGCCTGCGGTAACGTACCGCCTGGGGGTGTCATGGACACTTGCGTGAAAGTAGAAACGATGCTGGACAACCAGAAACTGAAAAACCTGAATTTTTTGTCAAAACGGGACAAATCTAAAAGGGAAAAGGGTGCGAAGTCAGGCCAGTCTTCATTGCGAATGCAAGAATCGAATGAATGAGAATGCCAGAAAGTTTCTGGGTAGACTCTTAATGTTGGGGTTGGCTGTTGCGCTCGTAGTACTTCGCAGTTTTTGGCCAAACAAAGCCACCGTGCGGTTACGCGCTGGAAAGTAGCGCAATAACTCGCATATGAATTCCGGTTCATAAACGGCAGATCAGCAACTCGCGCTCATACACCATCTCCGGCGGTAGACGATCGTGCAAGAGGATGAATAGCTCCTCATGCCCAATCACTTCGCTCCGCCACGCGTCGCGATCAATTTCCTGTAGCTGCTCAAATGTTTCCTTGGGCATATCGAGATCGTTCCAATTTAAATCTTCATAGTATGGAGTCCATCCAATAGGAGTTTCCTTGGCCTGCGCTCGGCCATGAACGCGGTCCACAATCCACTTCAATACACGCATGTTTTCACGGAAACCGGGCCAGATGAAATTGCCTCCCGCATCTTTTCGAAACCAGTTCACGTGGAAGATTCTGGGTGTCAAAGTTAAGGAGCGCTGCATCCGCAGCCAGTGCCGGAAATAATCTCCCATGTGATAGCCGCAAAATGGAAGCATAGCCATGGGATCGCGACGAACTTTGCCGATAGTCCCAGCGGCTGCCGCGGTCATCTCGGAAGACATCGTGGCGCCGACGTAAACTCCCGCACTCCAATTGAAAGCCTGATAAACGAGTGGGATAGTGGATGCGCGGCGTCCGCCGAAAATCATAGCGCTGATGGGGACGCCCTCCGGATCTTCCCAGGCTTCATCAATGGTCGGGCATTGCGACGCCGGAGCGGTGAAACGGGAATTCGGGTGCGCCGCTTTTGCGCCCGTGGTCTTGGCCAGCTCGGGCGTCCACTCATTGCCTTGCCAGTCGAGACATCTCTCCGGCGGTGTGTCCGTCAATCCTTCCCACCACACGCCGCCCTCAGGCGTCAGAGCAACATTTGTGAAAATTGTGTTCTTGGCTAGCGTTGCGATCGCATTGGGATTGGTTTTCGGCGAAGTGCCGGGAGCAACCCCGAAAAATCCAGCTTCAGGATTGATCGCCCGTAGCCTGCCGTCTTTGTCCGGACGAATCCACGCGATATCGTCGCCCACCGTCCAAACTTTCCATCCTTTCATTCCTTTGGGTGGGACCATCATTGCGAAATTCGTTTTGCCGCAGGCACTGGGGAAGGCAGCCGCAACATAGGTCTTCTCGCCTTGCGGATCTTCGACTCCCACAATGAGCATGTGCTCGGCCATCCAACCTTCATCGCGTGCGATGTTGGAGGCAATGCGAAGCGCCATGCATTTTTTTCCCAGCAGTGCATTGCCTCCATAGCCCGATCCGTACGACCATATTTCGCGGCTCTCGGGAAAATGCACGATGTACTTTTCTTCATTGCAGGGCCAGGGCACGTCTTTTTGTCCTGGTTCGAGCGGCGCCCCCACGCTATGCAAACAAGGGACCACGCGCTTTTCGTCTTTATCTATTTCCTTGAAGACCGCCATTCCAATGCGCGCCATGATGCGCATGCTGACGACGACATAGGGAGAATCGGTGAGTTGCACTCCGATCTGCGACATCGGCGATCCGACCGGCCCCATGCTGAACGGGAGAACGTACATGGTCCGTCCGCGCATGCAGCCTTTGAACAGGCTCTTCAGCTTGCGACGCATGACGAAGGGATTTTCCCAGTTGTTCGTTGGACCGGCGCTGTCTTTCGAAAGCGAGCAGATGAAGGTGCGGGATTCCACGCGGGCAACGTCGCTCGCGTCCGAGCGTGCGTAATAGCAGCCGGGCCAGAGCTCTTCATTTAGTTTTGTAAAGGTCCCACTCTCCACCATCTCGCGGCAGAGCTGATCGTATTCAGCCTTGGAGCCATCCACCCAGTGAATGGCGGCTGGTTCCGTAAGTTCCGCCGTCTTTTCCACCCATCTGAGCAAGTGAGTGTTTTCGCTGGGCGGAGTTTGCTTTAACTTTTTCGGTCTGGCTTTCATAAGGTATCGTGCCGTTTTCAATAAAACTTCCCACTAACAGAATACACATGTGGGACGGAAGCGCTCAAACCGACATATTCTGCTGACTTTGTTTTCGCGATGATAAGTTCTAATTTTGGTCAACGCGACAACATCGAAATCTGGCTTGGGCTGTACCGTCATTGCTTATACAATTCGCTGCCGGCTAAACCGAAATGAAGATTTCCAGCATAGCATTTGT
>JBEEGK010000119.1:0-5104 GCA_041166845.1 Acidobacteriaceae bacterium | reverse complement strand
ATTCCTCAGGCGAGGTGCGAGTAATAGCGCCTTGGGCAAATCCTGAAGTGAGGGAATGGAACGGGAAAGGAATAATCAAGTGGAAGCAGAGGGCGTTCGAAGTGCGCGATTTGGATGAACAATTTCTGGTGATAGCCGCCACTTCTTCTGCTGAAGTAAACGGCCTGATTTTTCGCGAAGCCCAGGAACGTAGAATTTTGTGCAATTCAGTGGATGACCCCGCGAATTGCGACTTCTTCTATCCCGCTGTCGTTCGTCGCGGCGACTTTCAGCTGGCGATTTCTACTGCGGGGCACAGTCCGGCGCTTGCGCAGAGACTAAGAAAAGAATTCGAGATTCAGTTCGGTCTTGAGTACGAAGCCTGGGTCGAAGACTTGGGCAAGACCAGAAAACAATTATTCCAGCAGGATATTGATCCCGAAGCGCGCCGCCAGCTCCTCCACCGTCTCGCAAGCAGAGAAGCGTTCGAATCTGCCCATTCGGCGCGGTCTTCGGCAGGAGGAACAGAATAATGAGTGGCAGAGTTTATCTGGTGGGAGCGGGACCCGGAGATCCCGAATTGCTGACCCTGAAGGCTGTCAAACTCCTGAAGTCCGCCGACGTGGTATTGCACGACGAGCTCATCGGGCCAGACGTGCTGCAATTTGTTTCTCCCCAAGCGCGTGTTCGCAGCGTTGGCAAGCGTTGCGGAAGAATCAGCATCACGCAAACTGAAATCAACACTCTTTTAGTGAATTACGCTTTTTTGGATTTGCAGGTGGTCCGGCTGAAAGGTGGCGACCCGCTGATTTTTGGGCGCGGCGGAGAAGAAATCGAGGCTCTTAGAAAAGCGAAAATTGATTTTGAGATTGTACCGGGTGTCACCACGGCGTTAGGAGGCGCGGCAGCTGCGCAAATCCCTCTGACCCATCGCAATTCCGCTTCAGCATTAATCCTACTTACAGGATACTCGAAAACGGATCAGCCCCCTGAATGGCCGGCAAATATTCCGGCAACTGCAACCGTCGTTGTTTATATGCCGGGATACGATTACCAGAATACTGTGCGGCATTTGGTAGCGGCAGGAGTAAATCCCGGGACGCCATGCGCAATTTTGTCGAACGCGACTACACCGCGGCAAGAGACATATTGCACCACTCTCGATTCGTTGCCGAACGCGCCGCGATTGCCCTCCCCGACAATATTGGTAGTTGGCGAAGTTGTGCGACTTGCACGTCCTCTGGCATGCGCAACCGATGTGAACATTCACGAATGGGAAACACCTGAGGTCATGGCGTTATTTCCGCCTACGCATATTCCATCCGCAGATCTATTCGTTACGAAAAGCACTCAACATGCAGCAAGTAAGGAGCAAGCCGAGTGAGCGAACGTTTTGAGCAGATCCAGCAGGTAGCGGAGGACTGGCGCCCAGAGCAGGTTCTAACGTGGGCATGGGAAACCTTTGGTTATGATGTTGCGATGGCAACCGGCTTCGGCATCGAGGGAGTGGCGCTCCTGGATATCGCTTCCCGCGTTAACCCCAAGCTTCGAGTTTTTACAGGGGACACCGAATTTCTGTTTCCCGAAACCTATGATCTGATTGACCGCGTCGAAAAACATTATGGGATAAAAGTTGAGAGAACTTACTCAGAGCTTTCTCCAGAGGAACAAGAACGTCAGTACGGGCCTGCTCTGTGGGAGCGGAATCCGGACCAATGCTGCAATCTAAGAAAGATCGAACCCCTAAGAGACAAACTCGCCACCTTAGAGGCGTGGATTACCGCTATTCGCCGTGACCAGACTGCGGTGCGGGCTGGGACCCGCAGGGTTGAATGGGACGCGAAGTTTCAGCTGATCAAAATCAATCCGATCGCGGACTGGACAATGGATATGGTGTGGAAGTATGTCCGGGAGCACGACGTCCCTCATAACCCACTGCATGATCGTGGGTATCCGAGCATCGGTTGCATGCAGTGCACACGGGCGGTTCAGCCGGGGGAGGGTCCGCGCGCAGGGCGTTGGTCGGGCTTTAAAAAGACGGAGTGCGGGCTGCATGTGGAGCGTACTACCCCTTCATCGCAGCTGATCTTCATCGAGAACCTACCAGTGGCGGAAGAAGTATCGGCCGAATCGTAAAGTTGCGAACATTATTCACAGGGCGTATTCCGGGGAAAGTTCCGCGCCCCTAAAAGCCGAGCTCTCCGTTATAATCTCGCACTACCCATGGACTTCGACCAACTAGTTACATTCCTCGAGGTTGCAAAGCTCGGAAGCTTCTCGCGAGCCGGACAGAAAGTCTTCCGCTCGCAATCCGCAGTCAGCGCGCAGATACGACAGCTTGAGCAGGAATATGGCGACCGCCTGCTCGATCGCTCCGGGAAAGATGTGACACTCACTCCCGCCGGCAGGGTGCTGTTTGCCTACGCGGAACGCTTGTTGCAGACCCGCGATGAGTCTTTGTTGGCTGTGGCCGACCAGGGCAGTAGCCCTCGCGGGACCATCGTGATTGGCGCTAACGAAGCGACCTGCCTCTACGTGCTGCCGGATGTCTTTGCGAAATATTGCAATTTATATCCCGGCGTGCAGATCAGCATCTACCGGAATTTCAGTTACAAGATCGTGGAGAAGCTTGAGAATGGCACGATTGATGTCGGAATTGTAACGCTTCCCGTAAAGTCCGCCAGCCTGAAGGCACATTCTATTTTCCGCGACCAGTTAATGCTTATGGTGAATCCACAAAACCCTCTGGCAAAGTACGATGTAGTCCCCGTGAGCGAGATCGTGAAGCAGCCGCTGCTGCTGCCGAAGACGGGGTACAGCCGCCGCGTCATGGATAAATTGTTTCGTCCCTACGCCGCTAGCTTACAAGTCAGAATGGAATTGCCCAGTGTAGGCATGATCAAGAGTTTCGTCGCCGCAGGTCTTGGAGTGTCCTTGATCAGCGCCAGTTTCGCACGTGACCAAGTAATGGCGGGGCGAGTTAAATTGATCGCGTTAAAAGACGGAGAGCTGTGGCGCGAGCTGGGATTAGCTTATCGTCGGGACCGTACCCTGACCCGCGCCACCACGACCTTTATCAGCACCGTGCGGCAGTTCGCGGCGGCGAAATAAGAGCCGGACTCCCGCCTTTGGTCTCTTGGCTGGGCACGCCGTCTCTCGCAAATAATCCTCATTGAGATTCCTGATTACTTCGATCAGAATTTCCAATGTCTGCTCGGTCTTCAATGTTGATATGTTGAAGAAGCAACCTCAGGTGCTATGAAGTGCCGTGATCGGCTGCAATCCACGCGGGAGGTGCGCTGTGAGTGAACTGGAAACGAACATCAACCGAATCCTGGAAGAGCATCAACATGAGAGCGGGCTTCATGTCATCGGCGGCCGCCGCCGGCTGATAGATCGCTTGCTTGAGTTCTTCGAACAAGATTCGAAACCTTCTAAGAAAGATCTCAGGTTGAGCCGCGAACGCCAGAATTAACCTAATTTAAAACTATTATTTCCGTAAACCCACTGCCCCGGCGGTGGGTTTCTTTTTTGTACTCGTACCCACTCCTGTGATATTTCCGCTTGACACCTCTGTTCAAATCGTTAACATGGATATATATGCACACGAATGAATAGATATGCATAAGGTATTGAGGCAAAAGGCGGTGCTCGAGCTTCTTCAACGGGGTCCGGTAGAGAGCCAGGAAGAGCTTCAGCGCCAGCTTGAAAAGCGCGGATTTGACGTTGGGCAGGCCACGCTTTCACGCGACATCCGCGATTTAGGACTCGTTAAAACCTCGGGAGGGTATGCGCTACCGCAAGGGACTTCAGCTTCCGATCCGGCATTGCCGTCCGCGTCTCGCTTGGTGCGTGAATTCGTGGTGAGCGTGCGGGCCGCCCAGAATCTGCTGGTGATCAAGACCGCCGTGGGCAGCGCACAACCGGTCGCGGCCGCTCTCGATGATGAGGATTGGAGTGAAGTAATAGGCACGATTGCTGGGGACGACGCCATTTTGATTGTTTGTCCCGACAATAAAGCCGCCAGAAAATTGGCGGAGCGAATCCAGAAGATGGTTGCATGATATCTGCAAAACTAAAGACTGCAATAGTAGGCGCCACCGGTTATTCGGGTGCGGAACTTACGCGCCTTCTTCTTCACCACTCGCACGCGGATACACCCGTGCTCCTGCGTCGCGAGTCTGAGAGAGAAACAAGTGAAGTTGGCGGCACGCTAGCTGACGAGGTTCCGGCGTTCTCTGGAAACGGCGGCTGTCCCCTTCAATCATTATCTTGGCCAGCGCTGAAGAAGCAGAGAGTCGAATTGATTTTTTTGGCCACGCCCCATGAAGTGTCCAGAATACTTGCACCTAAAGCCCTCGCAGAGGGATTTCGCGTGGTTGACCTGAGCGGTGCGTGGAGGCTAAAGCAAGCCCGAAATCGCGCGGTGTACCAATTTGAAGATGAGGACTCGGTTACTGCGGCGGAGCTGACTGAAAAAGCAGTGTACGGATTGCCGGAAATTAACGGTGACCAGATCGCGGATGCCGCATTGGTAGCGAATCCGGGCTGCTATGCGACTTCCGTGATTCTTGCGCTCGCGCCTTTGCTCAGGGCAGGACTCGTGGATCGCGGGCGCGGCATGATCTCGGATTCGAAGTCGGGCGTCTCGGGAGCAGGGAAGGCCCCAAACTCCCGCAATCATTTTGTTTCCGTGGCCGATAACTTCTCAGCCTATGCGGTCTTCGGCCATCGCCACTTGGGAGAAATCATTGAGCAACTCGATCTGAAATCCAATGAATTCACATTTACTCCACATCTCCTGCCAATCCCGCGAGGCATTTTGTCCACGTTATACGTGTATCTGGACCGCCAGATGAAACCTGGCGAAGTAGAGTCCTGCCTCCGCAATTTCTACGCTGGGAAGCCCTGGGTGCGAATCTTCGCGACCCCGCAATTGCCCCAGATTCAGTTCTCCTCGCATACGAATTATTGCGACATTGGTTTCTGTTTGGCGGACGATGGCCGTCGCCTGATATTGGTTTCGTGCCTCGACAACTTGCTGAAAGGCGCCGCCGGACAGGCTGTCCAGAACATGAATCTCATGTACGGATGGAGAGAAGAAGAAGGCCTTCAGTGAAAATTG
>JBEEGK010000118.1:0-7504 GCA_041166845.1 Acidobacteriaceae bacterium | reverse complement strand
GATCAGGAATAAGGCCAGACGGTGGCTCGGTTGGCACCTGATGCGGCTTGTTTCTGACGCAATCAGCTGTAAAGTTCGACCCTGCGCCAGACTCAACATAAGCGATAAATAATTCTCCGACACTTAGTTGCCGTCTAGAACGGAAGGGTGGTACGAGGGTAATCCTGTAGCTAACAGCTAAGCAGGTAACGTTGATTCTGTCACGAAACGTGACGGTGAGCTAACTCCGTTTTGGACCCCAGCTGAGAAAATGGCCCGGAGAAGATTAGAGATCCTTGGGGGAGGGCACTCGGAATCTTCCTCGGGCCATTGCGAAAGGCCTTTCGAACAGCAGAAAACCTTCGCAAATGAGAATCCCGAGGCAGTGTTGACCTATTCGTCGCGTCTAGCAGCTCGCTTTAACCTTCGCCGACCTATCTTCACCAATTCCTTTCGGATTCGGCAAAACGATCTTGCTTAGGCTCGGGCCAACCGCCAGCGGATAAACCAGTCCCCACGCCTCGGGATCCATTCTGCCTTTGACTGTTCGAAGTTTGCCTCAACCGACGGCGCATAGACTCTAGCAAATCTCCCAGCTTCATCTTGCGATGTTGCCGAGTGGCTCACTTCGAATCCGGCACCGCAACAATTGCGAAAACTTAGTACGCGTCAAAGAACGATCTGGTTGTACGCCTTATGGAATAAGAGTCAACAGAAAATGCAGTGATGTATCTCCCATGGAATCAATTGAGTGCCTCTCATCCACAAGCAACTGACTGTTTTTGGTGCACTTCAAGAAACTGCAAGTGTCGCCGAGTGCTTTTGCGGTTTGTTTTACAATTTTACCGGTAAGGGTCCAGTTATCTACCTTGTGGAAAAGTGGAAAAGCTCCGCAGTTTACGCATACTGTTGAAGAATGCGTTTCGGTCAGTCGCCCCATTTGCTCTACTGCTAACATGGTTTTGTGCCGCCACTTCTTGATGTGCGCCATCTGACCGTCGAATTTCCCGTCCGCCGAGATGGGAGCGCGCCCGGTTCCCAGACAGTCACGGCAGTCCGGGACCTGAGCTTCGCTATTTCTACCGGGGAAGTTCTTGGCTTGGTGGGCGAATCCGGCTCGGGAAAATCAGTTACTTCACTGGCGCTCATGCGACTACTCCCTCAGCACGCTCGATTGTCCGGTGAGATCTTCCTTTCTGACGGAACGGCATCAAGCGATGATCTGCTTCAGATGGGGGACGGCGAGATCCGGAAATTACGCGGAACCCGCATCGCCATGATTTTTCAGGAGCCGATGACCGCTCTAAATCCTGTGATGAGTGTTGGCAGCCAGATCGCGGAGGCCGTAACTGCCCATGAAAACATATCGCAAAAAGACGCCTGGGACCGTGCGGTTTCGGCGATGAACGATGTTGCGATAGCAGACGCAACGCGCCGGGCGCGAGATTATCCTCATCAGCTTTCGGGAGGAATGAAACAAAGAATCATGATTGCCATGGCCATCGTGAATCGGCCAGAATTGCTGGTCGCGGATGAACCTACAACCGCTCTCGACGTGACCATCCAGGCACAGATTCTGAAGCTACTGGCAGATCTGCGGGCAAAATTCGGGCTCACGATGCTCTTCATCTCCCATGATCTTGCAGTGGTGTCGCAAGTCGCCGACCGGGTCGCCGTAATGTATGCCGGCAATCTGGTCGAGCTAGGATCCAGGCGCGACATCTTCAGCACGCCGGGACATCCTTATACTCGCGGATTACTTCAGGCGGTGCCAACATTGAGGAGCGATCGTGCGCGTCCATTGCTAACGATTGAAGGGACCGTGCATCCGTTGCATCTCCTTCCTCCCGGATGCCCGTTCGAACCACGATGCGAACATCGGATTGAGCAATGCCGCTATGAGCGCCCGGCGCTGGTCGAAAGTACCGACGGCCATCTAGCGCGATGCCCGGTGCTCAACCCTGCTAACCGGATGATCCCGAACTAACTGTGAGCTTTGTGCGCGTGATCTGATTCTCAGACTATAATCGCGACTTTGCGGTGAACCCTTGCGCCTACTTCTTTTAAGCGATATCCACGGAAACATTGAAGCCCTCGAGGCTTGCATCGCCGCGGCTCCGGCGCATGATCTGGTAATGAATTTAGGCGATCTGGTTGGCTACGGCGCGAGTCCCAATGAGGTCGTGGACCGCTCGCGCGAATTGGGACACACATTTGTTCGTGGAAATCACGATCGCGCCGTTAGCGGATTGACCGACTTGAAAGACTTCAACCAGATCGCTGCAATCGCTGCCCTGTGGACTCGCGAACAACTATCTGCGGAAAAAATCGAATGGCTGCGCTCATTACCGCACGGCCCAATTCAAATCGAAGGATTGGATGATGTGCAGTTCGTGCATGGATCTCCGCTGGATGAAGACGAATATGTCGTCAGCGTAAAAGAAGCGTTCACCTCCGTGCGCACTTCGTCAGTATCGTTGACTTTTTTCGGGCATACCCATTTGCAAGGAGTTTTTGCGATCAACCACTCCGGCGGAGAGGATATTTATCCCTCTTACAAAACCGTCGGTCAAAGCGAAACTTACGACTTTCCCCTCGAACCCGGATCTCGCTACATGGTGAATCCTGGTTCGGTCGGCCAGCCCCGGGATGGCGATTGGCGGGCCGCATTCGCGCTGTTCGATTCCGATTCGCGAATTATCACTTTTTCCCGCGTGCCTTACGCTCTCAAAAGCTCGCAGGACCGCATTCTCGCGGCGAACCTGCCCCCGCGCCTGGCTACGCGCTTGGCGGCGGGCCGCTGACATGCACCCCTCAGCCAAGGGCATTGAGAATGAATGCTAAACTTTTTGCCATGCGCTTTATGCCAGCCAACAAATCAACTACCCCGTCCGCACCCGAAAAATATTTAATCGCGTACAGCGACGGAGGGGCTCGTGGAAATCCTGGCCCGGCCGGTTATGGTGTTGTTATTCAGGACCAAGCTGGCAAGAAAATCGCGGCGCTCAGCCAGTATCTCGGACATCAGACTAATAACGTGGCCGAATACCAAGGCCTGATCGCGGCTTTGGAATACGCGGTAGAGAATGGCCACAAGGCATTGAAGGTGATCAGCGACTCAGAATTGCTTGTGCGGCAGATCAAAGGGATTTACAAAGTTAAGAATCTTGCGTTGCAGGGCCTTCACGCACGGGCAAAGGAATTGATTGCGAAACTGAGCTGGTTTTCAATCGGCCACGTTTTGAGGGGACACAACCAGGAAGCTGACGATCTTGCAAACGCCGCCATGGACAAAGGAATGGGACGGGTGGAAAAGATTTCCGGCCCTGTCGCTCGAAAGCCCGCACCGTCTTCTCCGCGCACAGAGTTCGATGGATTTGTTCGCGACGGCAAGATTCATTTGCTCGATGGAGTTCTGCCCGAAGGCACCAAAGTCCAGGTACGCGTCAAACTCCAGTCCGGCAACTAGATGTCTTGCACCGAATTCTTTAGGCTACCTATTTCGGGTACGCTGACCTCGACGGTATCTCCAGCCACCAGCGGCCCCACTCCCTTTGGGGTTCCCGTCGCAATCAAGTCTCCCGGCAATAAAGTCATGATCTGGGAAATGTACCGCAAGACCGTATCTAAGCTGAAAATGAAATCTCGCGTATCCCCCTGCTGCTTGATCTCACCATTCAATTTAGTTTGCACTGCAACGCCCCTCCAGGGATCAATCTCATCGGTGACCGTTGGTCCCACGGGGCAGAAAGTATCGAAGCCTTTGGCGCGCGTCCACTGGCCGTCTTTGTTTTGAAAATCGCGCGCGCTGACATCATTCACGCACGTGTATCCCAAAATGTAGGGTCGCACATCTTCATCGGGAGTAAGCAGATGGCAGCGTCTTCCAATCACCACCCCGAGTTCCCCTTCATAGTCCACCCGAGTGGAGCTACGCGGCCGATGGATTGCCATTCCGGTCGCAATTATCGCAGATGGAGGCTTGAAAAAAATCAACGGCTCAGTCGGGACCTCGTGGCCGAGCTCGGCCGCATGTTCCCGATAATTGCGACCGACACAAATTATTTTGGAAGGCTGCACGGGCGCCAGCAGCGTAGCTTCGGCAAGAGCAATTTGTTTTATTCGTTTCATGCTCCGCTCACCGTTCTCCTCCCCGGCTTGGTCCGGAGGGGTCACAAATTGCTGTGTTATGTACTCTCGGCCTGCCACCGGCTCCACGAGGCCATATGCAGATTGGGATTCGAATTGAAATCGGCAATATTTCATAGAGTCTTTCTTTGCTACGTTTTCGAGTGCAATTCCTGCGGATAGCACTCTGCAACGCTAAGGCACACTCTCACTGGCTTCTTCGGATCTCCGGCTCTCATTGCCCCTGACATCGACCGCGGAAACATAATAAAAATACTTCTTGCCAGAAAGAATCGCGGAATCACGAAAGGAAGGCGCTTTTACCAGCTCAGAATTGAGCTTGACCTCTTCTTCGCCCTCTCGTTTGCGGTAGACATTGTACCCGGCGAGATCGGCCTCCGTGTCGGGCGTCCAAATCAGGTCCATGAACGACTGCTGGGCGGTAGCGGTGAATACGGCTTCCAGTCCGGATGGGACCGCCGGCGGAAAAATGTCGTGCGCAAAAACCTCGACGGGTGAGGTGTCCTCGCCTTCCACCTCGGTGCTATTGGCCCCGCCAGCATTCACCGACGTGACGATGGTGGCGCGATACGAGTATTTTTTCTCCCATTCGAAATTCTTATCCAGAAATTGAGTTGGCCCAGCGTTATCGAGCGGTAACTCGCCAACTACAATATCCGTATCGCCTCCCTGTGCGCGACGGTAGAAACGACATTTGTAAGCCAATCCTTGCACAGCTCTTCTGTCCGGGTTCGCCCAACTTAACAGGACTCCATCCGCCGTCACTTGAGAAATAAAATTCGCGGGAGGAGGCAACGTCGGCGCCGCTGGAATACTTACCTGGTTCGAAACTCCGGCGCTTTTGCCCCGTTCATTGCTGACCGAAACTGCGTAAACAATCTGAGCTAAGGGATTCTCAGCTTGCAATGATTCGGGAATCAAATCCTCATAGTTAGCCTGGACTGCGGTTTTAGCGGTTGAACCCTTCTTGGTGGTTTTTGTCGTTGGCCGGGAACTAGATACCTCGGCTAAAGGATGTTCGCAGTCGGATATTACCGTTTGCACCTCCCGGCAGATCTTCGTGCGAATGACCTCACGTAGCCTTTGGCGATCCGTAGTTTCTGCGGAAACGGTCCATGCCAGCCGGACTCTGTTTCCTTTTCGCACCGCGCGCAGATCACTGACTGGTCGAGGCAAATTCAACGAGGGCGGCAAGGGAGCGCCCGGGCTTCCGCATCCGAAAAAACTCGCCGCCGTCAGAAGCGATAGGAGAAGTTTGAGAAGATGTTGCCGCATGCGCGCAGCAACAGCGTACCAGAAGGAGTGGTCAAGACTGCCAGCTGCTAGATTAGATCCGCTTAGAGAATGTATCGCGACAGGTCCTGATCTTTCACGATATCGGTCAAACGCGCGCTCACGTAAGCCGCGTCTATCCTGATTTCTTCACCCTTTTTCTCGGGAGCGTCAAAACTGATCTCGTCGAGCACGCGCTCTAGTATCGTGTGGAGACGACGTGCGCCAATGTTCTCAGTACCTTCGTTCACGCGAAAAGCAAAGCGGGCAATCTCTTCCAAAGCATCTTGGGTAAATTCCAATTTCACAGTCTCAGTCTCGAGCAGCGCGGTGTATTGCTTTACCAGCGACGACTTCGGTTCCGTAAGGATGCGTACAAAGTCTTCCATGGTAAGAGACTGCAACTCCACGCGAATAGGAAAACGTCCTTGTAGTTCGGGAATCAAATCGCTCGGCTTGGAAACGTGAAATGCTCCCGCCGCAATAAACAAAATGTGATCGGTGCGTACCATTCCATATCGCGTGCTTACGTTGGTGCCTTCCACGATGGGCAGAATGTCACGCTGCACCCCTTCGCGCGAAACATCGGGACCGTGTCCTCCCTCGCGACCGGCGATTTTGTCGATTTCGTCGAGGAAAATGATGCCGGAATCTTCCACGCGATCAATCGCTAGCCGCGTTACCTGGTCCATATCAATCAGGCGCTGTTCTTCTTCCTGGATCAGATATTCGAAGGCCTCATTCACCTTCATCTTGCGCTTCTTGGTACGCTGACCGAAAAGATTGGGCAGCATGTCTTTCATGTTGACGTCCATCTCCTCCACGCCCTGGTTGGAGATGATTTCAAAAGACGGAAAATTTCGTTCGCGAACTTCAATCTCCACGGTGCGGTCGTCCAGCTTGCCTTCACGTAACTGCTGCCGCAGTTTTTCTCTCGTGCGCGATTGTGAATCCGCAGGACCAGCCGTGCTCCCCTCCAACACGATCCCTCCGCTGGTTGTGTCGGAAGACTTCGCCGGAGAAACCGGCGGTAATAAAATATCGAGCAGCCGTTCTTCCGCATTGAGCTCGGCCTTATCGGAAACATCCTCGAGCTTCTCTTCACGCACATTCTCAATCGCAATTTCGACCAGGTCGCGGATCATGGACTCGACGTCGCGCCCTACATATCCAACTTCGGTGAACTTGGACGCTTCCACTTTCAGAAATGGAGAATTTGCCAGCTTGGCGAGGCGCCGCGCAATCTCAGTCTTACCCACTCCAGTAGGGCCGATCATGATGATGTTCTTGGGAATTACGTCTTCCGCCAGCTCCGGTGTAAGCTTTTGCCGGCGCATGCGATTGCGGAGCGCGATCGCCACCGCGCGTTTAGCGTCCTTCTGGCCGATGACGTGTTTATCGAGCTCGGCCACGATCTCACGAGGCGTGAGTTCGTCCAATGCAATCTGTTCTTCTTCAGCAACTCCAGGTAAGTAAATAGCCATAAATACGCACGCTAAAACTTCTTACAATTCCTCGATTGTTACCTTGTCATTGGTATAGATGCACATTCTGCCAGCAACCTTCATCGCTTCTTCAGCAATCTGGCGCGCTGTCAGCTGAGTGTGTTCAGCCAACGCCTGTGCCGCTGCCTGAGCATACGGACCTCCGCTGCCAATTGCAGCAATCCCGCCATCAGGCTCGATCACGTCGCCTTGGCCACTCAGCAAAAATGTCTGCTCTTTATCCGAGACCAGCAGCAAGGCTTCTAGATGGCGCAAGAATTTATCGGTGCGCCAGTCTTTGGCGAGCTCAACCGCAGCCCGTCCTACGTTGCCGTGATACTGCTCCAGTTTGGCTTCGAAACGGCTGAAGAGTGAAAATGCGTCGGCGGTAGAACCTGCAAATCCCGCGAGGATCTTCTCCTGATAGAGACGCCGGATCTTCTTTGCAGTATGTTTGATCACGCCTTCGCCGAGAGTAACCTGGCCATCGCCAGCCATCACGACGCTACCGTTGCGCCGGATACACAAAACTGTGGTGGAACGCACTAATCTCTTTGGACACATGAGGGCAAACCTTGATTATAACAGTGCATGAACAGCTGAGTGGACTCGTTCCGCTG
>JBEEGK010000117.1:0-3012 GCA_041166845.1 Acidobacteriaceae bacterium | reverse complement strand
CCTAAACATCTCTTCGATCAAAACTTCGACCAGGATTACTCGTTCAAACTCCCTTTTCAGGGAGCGGGATGCCCAATCAAATACACGGCGTTCTACTTCGCACCATGTCCGGGTCCGAGCTGTCCCGCGTACGAACCGAACTCTAACGACGGTGAGTACTCACAGCCATTCCGCCACATCCAATACAACCGGATCGCCAGCCTGCGCCCCATCGCGACCTTGGCAATGCTCTGGTGTCGACGCATCGCCAGGTGAATGTACCGACGTCGCCAGCCAGGATGGACCCGCGCTGCTGCTTGGGCCGCCTCCACCAGCAAGAAGCGCAACAAGGAATTGCCCTGTTTGCTGATGTGCCCCAGCCGTTGCTTGCCAGCACTGGAGTCCTCACTCGGAATCATCCCCACGTAGGTACCGATCTGCTTGCCGCGTGGAAAACGTTCCCAAGTTCCAATGATCAGCACGAAAGCGAGTGCCGTAAGCGGACCCACGCCAGGATGCGTCATCAGTCGCAGCACCTCGGGTCGCTTTCTGGCTTCCCGTTCGACGGCTGCGGTTAACTCCTCAATGGTCGGATTCATACGGTCCAGCAACTCCAACAACTCTCGCCGGCGCCGACTGGCCCAAGGAGCCAACGTGAGCTTCTCCAACTGTGCTCGTCCCTGTTCGCTGAACAGCTTTTTCTTCCAGCGATAGCCTTCGTTCATGGCCAATGCCTGCAGTTGATTCATGATCCGCGTGCGCATCTGCACCAACCGATGCCGGTGCCACAACAGTTGTCGCAGATCTCGATTCTCCGGGCTCGGTAGCCAGATTTTGCGGGAAGTTATTTTCCAGCATCAGTCTGCGCAGGAGTCGCGCATCGTTGCGGTCGGTCTTCTGTTTCTTGATCCGCTTGGCCTTGATCTCCGCGGGATCGCCAATCCACAGTTCGAAACCTAATTCAGCGAGTAGCCGCTCGAACCAGCGTGAATATCCGGTAGCCTCCATGCCTACCCGCACGCAGATTCCTCGCTGCTTCAGGTCTCGATAGAATTTCTCTGCTTGTCCATCACTGTGTTTCAGTTCCTGTTCACCACACTCACCAGTCTCTTCCATTAAAAATGCAATTGTCTGAAAGCTCGGGTGGTAATCTACGCCTATAATCATCATGTTCGGCTCCTTTCTTCCGAGCCTGCAGTCGTCGATAAACTACAGTCTACTCGGAGCGAGGAGCCGACATTGTTATGCAATCAAGCGCCATTTTCCTGCGGACCCGTTTGAGTAGCCGACGCGGGGTTACAGGGAAAACCCTATGTCTTCCTACTGCGCTACCACGTATTCTTCTTTCGCGAATTTTGATTCTAGCGAGCAGGTGACCGACGAGGGACCCATGGCCACCTGCTTCTCGTTTTTTTGCAGGCGCCTGCGGCATTGGCCAGCCGCACACATTCAACTAGCTGCGATTCACACTTAAACGAAGGCTTCAACTTTATGAGTGACTCGGATTTTATCCCGCCGTTAGGCGCTACTCCTCTTCCCCGAGAGGGCTGGCGGTTTGTCGTCTGGGTGCCGGTCGCCAAGGAATTGAGCATTCACATTGTCGGTGACAGCGATCGTGTCGTGCCAATGCAAAAAAGTGATTCAGGATATTTTGAGGCCACGATTGAGAAATTGGATACTGATGCCCGGTATTTTTACAGATTCGAGGACGGGCGCGAGTTTCCGGATCCCGCCTCGCGCTTTCAGCCCGAGGGCGTTCACGGGCCATCGCAAATTATCAATTTGGAAGATTTCAATTGGACGGACTCGTCCTGGCACGGACTCCCACTGGACCACAGCGTAATTTATGAACTCCATGTTGGTACGTACACTCCGGAAGGGACGTTTGAAGCGCTGATTCCCCATTTAGCGGCTCTGCGTGACCTGGGAGTTACCACCATTGAATTGATGCCGGTGGCGCAATTCCCCGGTAGCCGCAATTGGGGTTATGACGGGGTACGGCCGTTCGCGTCGCAAAATTCCTACGGCGGTCCTCGCGGTCTTCAAAAGTTAGTGGATGCGGCCCACGCACACGGTTTGGCCGTTGCTTTGGATGTGGTTTATAACCACCTGGGGCCGGAAGGCAACTATTTCCATGCTTACGGGCCATACTTCACGGACAAGTACCAGACGCCGTGGGGAAAAGCGATTAATTACGATGGGCCCGACAGCGACCCGGTCAGGCATTTCTTCATTGCAAACGCGCTGCACTGGTTGGAGGAGTATCACATCGATGCGTTGCGACTTGACGCGGTGCATGGGATTTTTGATTTCGGGGCCTTGCATTTTCTTGCGGAGCTGCAGCAAGCGGTCAAGGGGCTAGAAGAACGCTTAGGCCGGAAACTTCATCTGATCGCGGAAAGCGACCTGAACGATTCGCGTCTGCTCAAGGCCCCGGCGCATGGCGGGTATGATTTAGCTTCGCAATGGAGCGACGATTTTCATCATTCCCTTCATTCCCTGCTCAGCGGCGAACGTGCCGGATACTATTCCGACTTCGGCGACGTGCACCACTTGGCTGTCACAATGCGAAATGGCTGGTTTTACGCCGGGCAGCATTCGAATTTCAGACGGCGAAGACACGGCAATTCCGCCGCCGGTCTGGCGCGTTCCAAATTTGTGGTTTGCATCCAGAATCACGATCAGATCGGCAATCGCGCAAGAGGCGAGCGGCTCAGCGAGTTGGTTAATTTTGAGACTTTGAAGCTGGCCGCGAGTGTAACGGTGCTTGCGCCATTCATTCCACTTTTATTTATGGGCGAGGAGTATGGTGAGATAGCGCCGTTTCAATACTTCACGAGCCATAGCGATCAGGCGTTGATTGAAGCGGTGCGCAAAGGGCGCCAGGAAGAATTTGCGGCGTTCGCGTGGGAAGGCAAAGTACCAGACCCGCAGGATGAAGCAACTTTCAGGAATTCAAAACTCAACCACGAGTTAAAAAATAAGGAACCGCATCAGACGCTGCGAGCGCTCTACCGGGAGCTATTGGCAATC
>JBEEGK010000116.1:0-5463 GCA_041166845.1 Acidobacteriaceae bacterium | reverse complement strand
GGCGTCAACGATTTCCTCAAACTTGGTCGCCAGTTCGAGGACGTCGGCGTCAGTGCATACCTGGGAGCAGCACCCCTAATCACCAGCAAGGCTTATCTGGATGCAGCTGCCCGCATTATGGATACCGAAGCGCAGCACTCCGGAGCGGTAAGACTGCTTTGCATTTGGAATGGCGTGAACAGCCCGGCAGTAGACGGGAAAGACATTCCACCAACCCAACAGAAGCCTTTCGATGTAGATGGCAATGCGTTGTCCATTCCACGGACAACCAGTGAGGTCTTGCACATCGTTTATGGCGGCGGAACTACCTCCGGCGGGTTCTATCCCAATGGTATGAACGGCAACATCAAGTAGCTGGAACCTGAACGCTGGCGAGGAGAGGCAAACTCTTCTCGCTGGTCTTCAGGCCCAAACAACCTGGCTTTGCGAAGGGAGTGAAATCATGTTTGAAGGCTTGTTTCAACCGATGCATTTGTTGGTAATTGCAGGAATTGCGCTCCTCATTTTCGGACCAAAGAAACTTCCCGAACTCGGCAAGGGATTGGGAGAAGGCCTGCGCGGCTTCAAGGCAGCCATGAGTCCATCGACCGCAAATTCAGCTGCGGTAGATACACCCATAGTGAAGATCGTGAATTCAAAAGAAAACGTGCCTGGGGGGTCTAAGGAGAGTCTGTGAGTTTCTCGGAGATACTGTTCCTTGGAATTTTAGGGTTGGTGGTTTTCGGCCCTAAAAAGCTCGTCGAAGTAGGTCAACACCTCGGTCGAGCCTTGGCAGCCTTCAGGAAGGCTACTGAGGAGTTTAAATCGCAACTGGGATCGGAAATCGCTACGGCCGATAAACACACTTCAACGTTGCCGGCCGAAAACGACAGCTCATCCTCGCTGTTTCAGCAGGGCGAAGCTCCACTTACGTAACACAAACCAGAATTTGTCCATCATAAGCGCAGCATAGAAATAGTTTCAAAGGAGAAACACGTGAAAATTACAAACCACACTCTCTCGCGTTACGACCGAGATGGCGATGCCTCGCGTCGCGAAATCTGCCCGCAATTCCGTTCAAGACTGAACGTCGCGTCAAGTTAGAAGTGTTCGCATCATCTCCATGACGTGCGGACCGAAGCCATCCGACTTGGGGAAAACGTGCTTGACCCCAAATTTTTGTGCTGCTTTCAAAAGCTCGTCACAGCTATGCATGGTGAACATTATTATCGGGAGATCGGGGCGGATCGCTGATATGTGCCGAGCTGCATCGAGTCCTCCCATGACAGGCATAGACAGGTCAAGAACTATGAGGTCAGGCTGACGGTCAGTCACCATCTCGACAGCCGTCTTTCCATTCCCTGCTTCGCCGCAGATTTCCCAATCGGTGTGTTCCGCGAGGCAAAAGCGAACTGCCCGCCGCACAGCCTCATTGTCATCCACAATTAGAATCTTCTTAGGCACTGCAACTCCCCATCTCGAATCTTCTTAAAGCGTTCCGGATTAGGAGAGGAGAAGCAGACCGATCTTGGCTTTTAGCTCCTGCCGAGATGTATCCCACCACCCCCTGTTGCTTTGCGGGGGGACACTTCGCCTCGCGATTGGCTCGATTCGCTTTTGAGCGTCCTGTCAGCTAGCTCTACCCACCTATTCATCTGCGCCTGTTCCGCATCGTCTTTCCTCCTCCCATGGCGCAGCTCGACCCGATTGGAGGGTGAAGCGTTTGGAATGTTCGGAGTGTTCAGAGAACTTCGCCGCCTATCGAACATGCCCTTTAAGAGCCGTTTCATCGCACTATTCCTGGATACAGTCTTCCATAGAGCGTTTTACTGTTCGATACAGTACACACCCTATATCTCCCGAAGAGATGCTTCAAAAAGGGCCTTACGTACCTAAATTCAGGACGATTGAATCTAGGGAAGTGTGCGCACTGAATTCGAACAGGCCTGCTGATTTTGTATTCCTGTTCGCGTAAGCTGCCTCGATGCTGTTTGAACAATTGAGCTTCGGACTCCAACAACTGAAGGACGAAATCGCAGACATCCAAAAGCTGAACGATCGATATTCAAACGAGGTTAGGCATACGAACGCCGGGCGGATTGAGTTCGGAAACAGGCGAGTTCGGCTTGAAGAAATTAAAAGCGAGATAGCCACTATTCTTAAACGGCTACCATGAGGGACCCGGTCCCCATTGTCACAACAGGCGTTGGAAGCCTCGCCCAGCCATTCGATTTTCCCCATAGAGACTTTAAGGCTTGAATTCGGTTGAAGCGGAGGTTCTCCAAAAGGCGAGAAGCAGAAGTCTGTCTTTCCTTACCAGGCTTCTGCTCGAGAGGTGGGCACTTTATGTGGGCAACGGACTCAACTTTAATCATAGGCTGAGAGTTCAACAATCCTGCGAAAGCTGTACTTGGGATTGCGAGCATTCTGTAGCGAAAATCTTTTCACACACACCTCTTCACGTCTTAAGATAAGTTCTGTCACGTTTCGTGCGTATTGACCCTCCGGCGTACTATCTCCCCGTCTGTTTGTGAGGGCTGTATGCTCCGTAAGCCTCGCGGTAAAACTCTCATCGAGCGCATTTATCTGGAAGTGACCGGCCGCATAATGCCGAAATCAATTAGGCTCATCCTGTTGCGCAAACCCCGGCCCGAACGGAAGGCACATTAGCTAGAGCTATCCATTATTGCGGTTCGGTGACGCCGGTGTGACCGGAGCCAGGCACAATCGGGGTATGTAGGTAATTGCGAGTAGTCAATAATTTGTCAGAGCCGCGTCTGACGCACTCAGAAGCAAGTGCCGACACTCAGCAGTAATTCAATTCCATCCGCTCAAATCCGCCGGCCTTCACGGGGGTTTGAGCCCTCCTCAAGCACTACGTCAGCAACTCGAGGTGTAAGGACCGACCGATGTGTTGTGATTAATTCGTGATAGTTCTACGTTCAAATCGAAGCTAATAAGATCAGAACCAGACATAACAGCAATTTTGTAAATGGTTAAAGAATCAAGTAGAGTAGAAAATTTTCATAACGGATCAGAACGTCCCTGGTGATCTTCAAAACCGGCGGGCGGCGGCTTATACCGTCGTCGGTGGGTTCGACTCCCACTCGCTTCCGCCATTTTATTGGAAAGACTCTGAGGAAGGTCCCGGCTTGAGTCTCGTTAAGAGAGTGCCAAGGCAATGTGGTCTCTTCTGCGAGTGACTAATCAGAGGGGTTTCAACTCGACAAACTTAATTTTCGTTGCACCGCGATCTACTTCGCTTTCCCTCACAACGCGGCGCTAAGGCTGGTGCCGGCTGCTGCGAAAACTTCGCTTGCCTGGAGTCCGGCGATGGGGATAAAAGTTTGTACCACTTCGGCGTCGAACTGAGTGCCGGAACTTTTCAACAGCCGATCAATAGCCTCAGTATGAGATAGCCCTTTTCGGTAGCAGCGGTTTGAAATCATTGCGTCGTAGGCATCAATAACGGAGACGATACGCGATACCAAGGGAATGTCATTTCCTGTCAATCCTGCCGGATAGCCGTTCCCGTCGACGCTCTCGTGATGATGGAGTGCGTACAAGCTCGCATCTTCCAGCCCGGGAAATAAACGCAAGATTGACCAGCTGTATTCGGGATGCCGGTTAATAATGGCGCGTTCCTCAGCCGTAAGCGGTCCCTGCTTTTTGAGGATCGCATCTGGAACACCGATTTTCCCTACGTCGTGGAGTAGAGCGGCGACTTCCACCTGGTACATATGTTCTTCGGGGATATTAAGTTTTCTCGCAACTCTGATTGCCCACTCTGCCAGACGAGTGCTGTGCACTCCTGTGCTGATGTCCTTGAGATCAAGCAACTGGTTGAAGGCGCAGATTAAAGAGTTACGAAATGCCAGGTGTTGTTCCTCCAGCTCCTTGACGCGTAAGAGCAGGGACATAGATTGCGCCGAGGAACGATCGCCCGTTTGGGCGATCGTTGTCAGCAGCTCACTTGGGTTAGGACTCAGTGGCAAGCTTGCACCGCTTTATATGTGTCCAGACGTCCATGACCCATATCTGGATTAGAAATGTAAGCAGCGTGAGCCAGGCCCGAAGCGACCAAAAGACTTGGGCACTTTAAGGGTCCACTCATCATCAGCGCGGCGGTTCCGCTGACCAAGGGCGTGCTGAAAGAAGTGCCCCATCCTGCCGCATAGGTTCCAAAAGGATAGGTGGTCATGACACCTTCCCCGGGAGCAGCCATCCAGACCGGCGGCGCGCCGTAGTTGGTGAAGACCGATTGAATGTCGGAATCGGACGTGGAGGCAACGTCAATCACGCCAGGCAACGCGCCGGGGTAGACCGCCACTTTTTTTCCGTCGTTGCCGGCCGATGCAACAGAGACGACTCCATTTCGATTTGCATAGCTAATCGCGTTCGCAAGCTCCTTCGAGTAAGTCGAGTAATCGAAGCTCATATTCATCACTTTTGCGCCATTCTTAACGGCGTAGTAAATGGCCCGCAAAATGTCAGAGTTGTAGCCAGTGCCGTTGGCATTGAAAGCCTTCAGCGGCATGATTTTTGCCTGCGGTGCGACGAGGTGCACGACTCCGGCGGTCATGGTTCCATGACCGAATGCGGCGTAGTTTGACCCATCAAGCACTGCCACTGTGCGTTGATCGAGCACGGCCACCGTTCTCTGGTTAACTTCGGCAGTCTGCGATTGGCTCGAATCAGGAGACACGCTTACGTCTGATCGTTCCGATCCGCCGGCAGTATTGCGGGTGAAATCATATCCGGGAAGCAAAACATTCTGTAGGGCCGGGGTCGTCGGATCCACGCCCGTATCAATGACCGCCACCGTAACCCCGGATCCGGTGACAGTGAATGCGCTTTGAGTCGAGCTCGTGCGTATCAATTGGTTGGCCGGTTGTGTCAGGTAGCCGTGCCACACCGTTGTTCCGTAGTACGATGTCGGAGTTTTGTCAGTCAAGTACGAAGGAGCTGGCCCCGCGCTAGCCGCCTGCGTTGTGACGAGCTGGTCTATTTCCACGCCGACGATACCGAGCTGCAGGTTGAGGGTCAGTATTTGCGTCACTGGGTTCAGAATTGCGGGCAGGGTGATCAGGAATAACTGCCCCTGGGGATCACCAAGTCCAGTAACCGCTTTGCAACCGAGGAGTAAGCAAGTAGCGTTTATGCCCGGCAGCCCTAGTGAGTCGCGCACAATCAGGCGGGTTTGGGCCTGTGCGGCTGGAGCCGAAAAAGGGACCAGGAAAAGTAACAAAGAGAGGACAACAGCCCGCCCTATGGATTTTGAAATTCTAAAATTGAAGATGGACTTCATTTCATTTCTCCAGTGGGGGAGCAACTCACGTCGTGAAACAGATTCTAAAGGTCACTGTCCAAGTGGTGCTAATCTCGGGAGTAATCCTCACGAGTTCCTAACGTAATGTCGTCGGTCACAGTTGCAGGGCCAAAATTGGGGAGTGGAATTCGAATTGTTTTTCGGCCCGGCAGATT
>JBEEGK010000115.1:0-3872 GCA_041166845.1 Acidobacteriaceae bacterium | reverse complement strand
GACCGCACCAACCCTCACTTCGTTGACCACGCCTCGATGAGTTGCGCTGGCGAGCGAAGCGGTCCGCATCTATTCAAGTAGACTTAATTCCCAATGCCAGTTCATCATTCGCGCCTGCGATTATGGTTGGTGATAGGCGTGATCGCTATGATGGTCGCGGTCGCGGCGGCCTATTTCGCAGCTCGCTGGCGCGTACGAACGGTGCTTAAACGGGCTCCCGAGAAAATTGGACTCAACATCCAGCAAAGTGCTACTGGTTTCACGATCTCGAAGTCTGACCAGGGACACACGCTGTTTAAGGTGCAGGCAAGTAAGGCGGTGCAATTCAAGCTTGGAGGCCGCACCGAACTGCACGACGTTGAGATCACCGTTTACGGTCGCGACTCGAGCCGCTTCGATCGCATCTTTGGACAGGATTTCGTTTACGAGCCCTCATCCGGGAATATCAGCGCCGAGGGCGAGGTCCGCATTGACCTGGAAGCGAATCCCGAGGGAGTGCTCAATCCCGACCAATCGCAGCCGAGAGAACTGAAGAACCCCATCCACCTGCAAACCAGCGGACTGGTCTTCAACCAGAAAACTGGCGACGCCTACACAAAAGAGAAGATCGAGTTCACGGTGGAGAATGCGAGAGGATCGGCGATGGGGGCGAGTTATACGGCTAAGAATTCTGTACTGACACTGCAATCTGAAATCAACATCGCCTTGTCGGGATTTGCGTCAGATTTGACTCCCGCAAGCATTACCGCCTCGCATGGAACCATAGAAAAAGACCCTGCTCTGGTGTCGCTCGAACATCCGCAATTGCGTTACGGGGCAAAGTTGGCTCGCGCCGGCGACGCAGTGCTGTTCTTGCGCCCAAATAGCAAGATTGATCGCGTCCTGGCTAAAGGCGATGTAATTTTGCAATCGACCGGTGAGCAACCTATGTCGGCGCGCGCAAACCAGATGGAAATGTTTCTGTCGCCGGAAGGAGCCGAGTTGCGCAACGCCGTGCTATCTGGGGATGTCCACATCGAGACTGCCGGAAATCAGGCGATCAGGGTTGACGCGGGACAGGTGAATGGCGACTTCGCCAAAGGCAATCAGCTGGCGAAAATTCGGGCAGAAAAGCTCGTTAAGATGATCCAGACTCATGACAGGCGCTCCAACCCATCCGGTGACGCTCAAGATTTCGAACTCAGAGCCTCCGGGATGGATTTCTTCCTGGCGGATGGCCGGCGCCTCCAGCGTGCAGAGACTTCCGGGGCAGCCGAGGCAATCATATCTTCAAAGAATGGCGACGCTGCGACAGAGCACACCTTAATCTCGGCCGGAAAATTTCGAGCCCAATTCGACGGTTCGGGACAGCTTCGAACAATTCACGGCGCACCAGACGCTCGGATTACCAGTAAGTCCGACAAAGACAAAAAAGACTCCGCTGATCGCGTGAGTAGCAGCGACGTTCTGGATCTGATTTTTGAGCAGAGCAATAGCATCAGCTCAATTTCCCAGTCAGGTCACTTCGTTTACACCGAAGGAGATCGTAAAGTGGTCGCCGAGCGCGCAACGTATACGCCAGCGGATCGAAGGATCGCGCTTACCGGCTCTCCGCGCATGACCGACAAAGGAATCTCGGTTGTTGCACGCGGAATGCAAATGGATTTTGCCATTGGGAATGCCGTTGCAGAGGGCCAGGTGAAGACGACATACACTGGTCTCAAGCCGATGCAGCAGGGTGCGCTGCTTGCGTCTTCCGATCCCATTCACGTCACAGCGGATACGATGACCGCGACTCGAAGCCCATCCAAAGCGAATTACCAGGGCAACGCCCGTCTTTGGCAAGGGACAGATGTGATCTCCGCGCCTTCCATCGAATTCGATCAGGACCGCCGCTCGGTACTTGCTCGAAGTCCCGGCATCGGACAGGTGTCCATATCGCTTCTACAGGCGGGCAAGGCCAGCAAGCCCGAACTTGTCACCATTACTTCCAGAAGCTTCAGCTACGTAGATCAGGAGCGCAAAGCGCATCTTGAAGGGCCCGTTCTTGTCACTCAATCCAATGCGACGATTGCTGCCGACCAGATGGAGATATTCCTCCAGCCCAACGGACAAGCATCAACATCAGGGACGGCACCCGGAACAGGAAAAGTCGAACGCATCGTGGGTCAGGGCAACATTTTGATCACCCAAACGGGGAGAAAAGCGACTGGCGATCAACTGGTCTATACGGCCTCTGACGACAAGTTTGTGTTGAGCGGGAAATCGCCGAGCATTTTTGATGCCACTCATGGCAGGATTACCGGGGTTTCGTTGACTTTGTTTGGACGCGATGGTAGGGTTTTGGTGGAAGGCAGCGATAAATCCCCAGCACTTACTCAATCGCAAGTGGCACGATAAATGCACACGCTGGCGACCGATGAGATCGGCAAGTCTTACCGCGGACGCCGGGTTGTAAATGGTGTGAGTCTGAAGGTGCAGCAGGGCGAAGTTGTTGGTTTACTTGGACCTAACGGTGCCGGCAAAACCACCACTTTCTATTCGATCGTCGGCCTGATACCCCCCGATACCGGCCGGGTTTTGATTGACGAGAGCGACATTACAGATGTGCCGATGTATCTAAGGGCACGGCAGTTTGGCATCAGCTATCTCCCCCAAGAAGCTTCGGTGTTTCGCAAACTAACTGTTGAGGAAAACGTCCTCGCAGTGCTGGAAGCTCAACCTGTTTCCTGGCATGAACGCCGCGAAACCATGGAAAAGCTGATTGACCAGTTAGGGCTTGAGCACATCCGGCAGAATCGCGGATATGCGCTGTCGGGAGGCGAGAGAAGGCGGGTGGAAATTGCTCGGGCGTTGTGCATCAATCCAGCGTTTATCTTGCTGGACGAGCCATTTTCAGGAATTGACCCGATCGCCGTCCTCGATTTGCAGAGAATTATTAGTGATTTGAAGGCGAGCGGGATTGGAATTCTGATCACCGATCACAATGTTCGAGAAACACTTGCTGTGACCGACCGGGCTTACATCATTGACGGCGGCAGGATTCTGGCTTCAGGAATGCCGCATCAGTTGGCGGCGAATCCGGAGGTCCGAAGGGTGTACTTGGGAGAGAGCTTCTCTCTGGTGTAAGCGCTAGAAGCAAAGTAACTCATTCTTATGGTTTTACTGCAGCACAAACTGAATTTGAAAGTCTCGCAACGTCAGATATTGACGCCCGGACTGGTGCAGATGGTGAGCGTGCTGGCGCTCAACAAGCTCGAGTTGCGAGATATGATCACCGCCGAGATGGTGGAAAATCCTGTGCTCGAGGAATTGGAAGAGTCAGTTCCGCTGTTGGATGATGTCGGACGCCGCGAAGAAGATCGCGATCGTCAGCTTCCTGAAGAAAACACCGTCATCGCCGCAGAAAAGAAAGACCCCTTCGAAGAGATTGATTTTGGTTCGTTCTTTCAGGAGTATCTCGATCCCGGCTACCGCAGCCAAGGCGAAATGGAGGAGATCGAGCGGCCATCGTTCGAGAATTTCCTCTCCAAGCCAAGCACACTTTCCGACCACTTGAAATGGCAGCTTGGGTCAGTCTCCGTAACTCCGGAAGTGCGCGAGGCTGCCGAAGTTATCATTGGAAACCTGAATGAAGATGGATACCTGATTGCTAGCGACGAAGAACTGCTGGGAATCGTTCCGCCCGCCTCGCCGGAAGCCGACGCAACGGTTGTAAAGAAGGTCGTCAAAGAGGCGGCAGCGCTTGGCTTGGACGCGTCGCTCGATGATGTGAACGTTGAAGGTTCGAATGATATGGAAGATGTGAGCGATCAGGCCGATGGAGACCTCGGCGACGGTCCATCGATTAGTCTGGATCCAAATCCGTTGCCGATTTTGGATTCCGCAGCTCT
>JBEEGK010000114.1:0-20801 GCA_041166845.1 Acidobacteriaceae bacterium | reverse complement strand
GCTCGCTATCAATTTTTTGATAAGCGCCTGGACTGCGGCGAACGCCAGTTCCAATTTCCGCTGCCGTCCACCGGCGTTGTGGATCGCGTTCCAAACAATGACTGACGATTGGGACGAACTCCGCCGGCAAATTCTTCGGTAGCGCCGGATTCACTGCTGTCCCCGTCATGGCGGGTGTTTTGCCCGTCAGAGCTTCGCAAAGAGTGATTCCGAGCGCCCAGATGTCGCCCGCAATTGATGTTCCGACGACAGAATGTTCGGGGGCATCGTACGGGGTAAGCTTGTGGCCGGCAACATCGGAAGGATCGCCATCCCTCCGCACGTTGTCGCTGGCGAGTTTCATCTGCTCACGATCCGCCAAAATATTAGATGGCTTAAGGTGCCCTAGAGCGAGGCCTTTGTTGTGCAGAAAGGAAAGAACATCTAACGTCGGCGCCAGCATGTCACGCGCTTCGGTGGAGGTCAGCGCCCTCTGAGGAAGAATTTGCGATAGATTCTCGTCGGCGTACTCCATCACCACAAACAGAAGATCCGCGTTCTGGACGCGGGTGCGTCCGAACTTATGGATGCGGAGCAATCCGGGATGCGAAAGACTCATCGCTGACTTCCAGCGCGAGAACTGGCTCTCTGCATCGGCTCCCGCCCGCAGCAGTTTGACGGCGATCCTCTGCGGAGTCTGGCCGCCCAATTCTGCGAGATACACCGCGCTATGGTCGCTGCCGCCTAGATATTGCCGTAAAGTGAGTTCACCATTGACGGATTGTCCCTCCCAACGGTCCCACCCAGAGGATTTTGGAGCGGTATCGGCTCTATCCGTATCGCTTGGCTCTGTCATGCTCGGTTCTGTCATAGCTTGCTCAGTTGTGAGTGCTTCGCCCGTATCTCACAACACTAATGCGTCCGCACCATTGTATTCGAGTATTGCGGCGAGAGGCGTATTTGTGTTCCATAAATTGAAAATAGTGACGCCAGACCAGCGGCTGAGCGTCACTTACATTAATTTCCGTCGGATCATGTCCAGACCTTCCTGCGTCGCAAACCATCTGATGCGCTTTCGGTCTCCCGTGAAATTGCGCTTCACCACTTCGGTTTTTCCCTCGCCCGCCAATGCGAGGTAAACCAGCCCCGCAGGCTTTTCTGGAGTGCCGCCGTTCGGACCCGCGACTCCTGTAATTCCCATGCCGAGGGTTGCTCCGCATCGCTTCCGAATCCCTTCTGCTAATTCGATCGCAACCTCCTCGCTCACCGCGCCATGCTTCTTGAGCGTTCCGGCTTTCACGTCCGCGAACGCAGTTTTCAATTCATTTGTGTAAACGATTGCCCCGCCCAGGAAGTAACGCGAACTGCCGCTGACGCTGGTAATGCGCTCGGCAAGGAGCCCGCCAGTACAGGACTCCGCCACCGCCAGAGTCTGATTTCGCATTTGCAGGAAGTATCCGACGATCTGCTCCAGCGAGTCGCCGTTATCTGAAAACACCGACTCGCCTAGTTCTTCCTCGATCTCTTCCGCAAGTTGATCTACTCGCGCCTGGGCCGCTGCCAATGAATCGCCGCGAGTCTTCAGATGCGACTGAATCTCGCCCGCCCCAGCAAGAATCGTGGTCTGGACGTCTGCGTAGCGTTTGTAAATCGGCGACACCCTCGCGTCGCAGTGCGATTCTCCCAAGCCCGCAATCTTCAGAACGCGAGTAGCGATGAATTGCTCTGGAATCCGCGCCTTCAGGCGATCGAGACATTGTTCTTCGAACACGCCCTTCATTTCGTTCGGAGGACCGGGCAGCAGAATGATGATCTTCTCGTGCCCATCATATTTACCCCCGACCCAAAGGCCGTTAGCGCTGCCGTTTTTGTTGGGAAGAATTATTGCTCCGCTGATTACGTCCGCCTGCTGCAAATTGTTAAGGGACATTTTCCATCCCCTCGCGGCGAAGCGCTGTTCGAGGCCGGCGACCAGCTCAGGATCACGCCGCAGTTCCAGTCCGAGGGCGTCGGCCACCGCTTCTCGAGTCAGATCGTCCTCGGTGGGACCGAGACCGCCCATAAAAATGATGATGTCGGCCCGCAGCAGGGCAATATTGGCGGCGCTAGTGAGGTGGGCGCGGTCATCGCCCACGATGGTTTTGAAAATTACTTCAACCCCGATATTGTTCAGTTGCCCGGTGAGATAAAGAGAATTCGTGTCCTGCCGGAAGGGCGTGAGCAGCTCTGACCCGATAGCAATTATCTCAGCGTCCACGCTAGCAGTTTAAATGAAAATAAATGGCGGAGACCTGCGGCAGGATTATTCAGTGAGCGGCTGCAAGCCCTGAATATTCCACGAAAGGTGATGGATGGCACTGGTCGTAGCAAGTACTGCAGACTTTCCGGGGGCAAAAGCCAGTCCAACCAGCCCTTGCCCTGAGACCTGGAGAGAGGCTGCTCCCTGCGGAGTAATTTTTACGATGCCGCGCTTGCCGGAAAGCGACGCCGCTACGTAGATGTTATCGTCGGCATCCACCGCTAATCCTTGAGGACGTCCCAGGCCCCGGTAGAATGTCGAAACCGTCCCGTGCGGATCAATTTTGTACATGGAATCAAAGCTCGATGTCGTCGGTCCGGTGACGAACAGGTCTCCCTTAGACCCAACTGCGATGTGATATGCGGAGACGCTGGGCTCGAGCGTGGCGAACACAAATATCTGACGGTCGCGTGCAATCTTGAAAATTGTGCCGCTGCGGTCTCCGACGTAGAGATTGTCGGCACGGTCGAAGGCGATTCCGGTGGCTACTCCCATGCTTTGCGCGTAGGGAGACATTGTTCCATTCGTCGCGACGCGATACACCGCGCCATCGAAGCGCGACGAAACGTACATCTGTCCGGACCGATCGAAGGCGATAGCTGTAGCATTCATCAACTCCGAAAGGAACGGCTTGACGGTATAGCTGGTATCAATTTTGAAGATGGAAACGGGCACTTTTTGCCCACGGGATCCAGAAAACGTGACGTAGATATTTCCATCCGCATCAAGCGCCGGACTGGTTACCGGATGCAAATTCTCCGCAATCGGAACGGCCACTTTTATTTCGTGAGCATTACTTGAATGGCCGTTCGTAGATACGATAACGGGACCTGATGATGCACCTGTCGGCACTCTAGCCACCAGAAAATCTTCGGAGCTGATCACCACCGCACCGTCAATTTCTCCAAAGCGAACTCGGGGGCGCCGCAGTTCTTTCGGACGCAAGCTGCGGCCCACAATGCGAACTTCGCCTCCGGGCAACGCGGCCGGGGGATCTACCAACTCGATGTGCGGATTACCGTTGACGTTCTTTTTTCCCGTTAAACGGTTAGAAATTCCCATTCAAATCAGCCCTTACTCAAACCAAATCATCGAGGTAATAAACCAAGCATCAGAGCGCCATGCATTAGCAAGAATGCATACAGACCGGCGCCGACATCGTCAATCACAATCCCGTAACCCTCCGGCAGTCGCTCAAGATTTCTGACGGGAGGCGGCTTCACGATATCGAAGCCTCTAAAAAGTATAAAGCCCAGGAGGAGGGATTGCCACGAGACGGGAATTGCAATCAGCGTAATCAACTGTCCGGCGACTTCATCAATCACTACGAACTGCGGATCTTTGATACCGCTGCCACGCGCTACCTGGGTGGCGGCTGGGATGCCGATCGCAATCGCCGCGACCGCGAGCAGAATAGCGGCCGCAGTTTGCCACTGAGGGTGAACCACGAGGCTGACGGCCCACCAAAGCAGAATCGTTGCGGCCGAGCCCCAGGTGCCGGGTCCGGGGTGAAGGTGTCCAACGCCGAAAAATGTAGCAACCGTCGTGGCCCAAAGCGGAGTTCGGCCCGTTATTGATTGAGAATTGTGAGAATCTAGCTCACCGGGTCCGGCGTTCCCGGCTGGCGATTCAGTCTTCATCGTAAGTTTCCGACGAAGGGATTTCGGGAGAATTATCCGCGTTGTCGCTTACGGGAGACGAAATGACATAGCCGCCGCTGGCCCACTTGCCGAGGTCAATCAACCGGCACCTGTCACTACAGAAAGGAAAGTCTGGATCTTTGCGCGTAACGATTTTCTTGCAGGTCGGGCAACGGAGAGCGGGAATGCGTTTCGCCATAAACTTAAACGATTTTCGCTACCAGGTCATAATCGTGAGCTTCCGTAATCTCGCAGCGGTAGAACTCGCCGGATTTCGGCGTGATGGCTTCTGCAATGTCACTGATGAAAACTTTACCGTCAATTTCTGGGGCATGCATCGGAGTCCGTCCTTCGAGCAGCAGATCGCTTTCCTCGGACGGGCCTTGTAGAAGTAAATCAAATTCTTTGCCCACTAAGGCTTTCTTTTTGCGTTTGCTGATGCTGCGTTGGATTTGCATCAACTGCTTGCGCCGGCGTTCTATCTCTCGAGCAGGAAGCTTTTCGTCGAGTGCGAAAGCGCCCGCGCCCTCCTGGTCGGAGTATCCGAAGACACCCATCCAGTCGAACTCGGCGGCGCGTACGAACTCGCAGAGTTCCTCGAATTCCGTTTCTGTCTCACCCGGGAAGCCGGCAATGAACGAAGTCCGCAAAGTTACACCGGGAATGACAGCGCGCATCTTCTCGACGGAACGCAGAAAGATATCAGCTCCTCCACCACGCTTCATGCGCCTTAATGCCGTGGCCGAGGCGTGTTGCAACGGCACGTCAATGTATGAGCAAAGCTTCTTCTGCGAAGCGATGGTTTCCAGCAGACGTCCCGTAATCTTGTTGGGATAGGCGTACAAAAATCTGACCCAGCGAAGAGCCTCGATCGCTGCTAGCTTTTCAAGCAGCAGAGCAAGGCCGTCTTTCAGTCCAAAATCTTCCCCATAGCAGGTTGTGTCCTGTCCAATAAGGGTGATCTCCCTGACTCCCGAAGCGGCCAAACGCTCGGCTTCAGCAATCACCGACTCGAAACGGCGCGACCGGAACTTGCCTCGTAGTTGAGGAATAATGCAGAAGCTGCAAGGGTGGTCACATCCTTCAGCGATTTTCAGATAAGCGGTATATCCCGGAGTAACCAGCACTCGCGGCGTGTCATCGTCGTAAAGATAATTTGGCAGGTCCGCAATCGCGCCATCCCATGTCTCGCGAGAGAACCGTCCTTGGGCAGCCCGCGCGTCGCCTTCAGGTCGCGATCCAAGAATGTTGATAAGAGGATTGTTCGCGACGACCGGCTTCGCGGGGGCAATCCCGGCAGCTGCGAGAATGTTTTCTAGCTCGCCGGTTCCAACCACGGCGTCTACTTCTGGAATGTTTTTGCGAATCTCGTCGCGGAACCGCTCCACCAGACATCCCGCCACCACCAGCTTGCGCGCCCGGCCATCGGTCTTGTGGCGGGCCATCTCCAAAATCGTGTCAACGGATTCCTGCTGCGCGCTGCTGATGAAGGAGCAAGTATTCACAACGATGACGTCGGCATCTTCGGCGCGCTGAGTGAGTTCGGCGCCCGCCCGAGCCAGCATGCCCATCATTACTTCGCTGTCAACCAGGTTTTTGGGGCAGCCCAAGCTTACGAATCCAACCTTGGTTGGGGACGATTCAGATTGGGAGGTGTCCGAAGCTCGACCTTCAAGGGAGTTTTCGACCCGGTCTTCCAGCTCTACAGTGAGGCTTTTAGGGGACATCAATCTCACTATTTTAGCATCTAGCGAGCGACTTTAGACCGGCGAGCAGAGCGGACTTTTGGCGCGGCAACAGCGATTTCTTCGTACATTTCAGGCAGATGAACAGCGTCTTCAGCCGAATCTCCGAAGCGTGCCTTTTCGTAGTGGTGATTGAAATTCTCCACCAGGGTGCGGATGCCAGCATCCTCGATCGCGCCGGCAAACTCGGCCGGAGTTTGGGCGGGAGATTTTCTCCAGCCCTTCCGCGCAATCAAGCGCACCATGCGCTCATACCAGATGCTCGCCGCCATCCGAGGCGATTTGCCAGGATTTCTCGCGAGGCTGATGCTTCGGGTGATCCGCCACAGCCTCTTCAGATTTGCCGCCAGGAGTATCAGCCCCAGCGCGATGACAGCCTCACTGCCCCACTTTGCAGGAGAGTTGGAGGCCACATCCTGCGCCCGATGCGCCGACGTGAGCAGAGCGTCGTAGTGCCGCCGCGCCCAATCCCCAAGCTTCTGGAATGTTGTGCGGGTGTTCTGAAAGACGCTGCGGCCCAAATTCTCCTGATGCGAAACGTCGTAATTGACGACCCATTCGCGCCAGAACGACGCCATGGCATCCATGTAGAGAGAGAGCCGATTCCATCCCGTATGCATCTCTGGCCCGCCCGCTGGCGTCGGATCGAAGCTTATCCATCCCGCGTCCGGGAAATATACTTCCACCCATGAATGTGCATTGCTGGCACGGACCACATACTTCGAAGAGAGATCGTTATACTCGCCGCCGCGAAATCCATTCACCACTCGCGACGGAATTTTCAATGTCCGCAGCATGACTGCCATTGACGAAGCGAAATATTCGCAGTGTCCCTGCTTACGTTCGAATAGGAAATTCGCCAGGGGATCGCGTGGTATTGTGCGCGAGAGTTGCAGCGTGTATCCAAAGTGCGTGCGCAGATAAGCTTCCAGCGCCACTGCTTTGTCATAATCGTTGATCTTGTCGGCGGTGATCTGCTCGGCCAGGGTGGCGATTCGGGGGTCTATCGCCGGAAGTTGCAGATAGTTCAACAAAACATCGGCCGGATAGGCTCGCACGTTTTTGCGAAGATCATCGGCAGAGGGCTGCACGATGTTGGACGTCGCCTCATAACTGCCAATCGGATGCTGTGGATCAAGATCAAAGACTCCGCCTCCGGCATCGATTCCAACTATCGCGTAGTTCCCCTGGACAGAGTTCGGGACGTTGGCCAGAAAAAATACATTGCTGCCGATCGGTTCCATGAGGACGCGGTAATGAAGCAGGGCCCCTGGGGGAGTTTTCGCCCCGCGCACGTATGTCGCTTGCGGAAGCAAAAAGCGTCCGCCTGACAGTCGCGGAACCAGGCGTTCCTCATGCGCGTTCGACCAGGTCTTGCCGTCAAAAATGTTGAGCGCCACCCCCCGCCACTTCAGGTCATATTGACCGCCGACGTCGCCATCAATCTGTATGTGCATCATTACCGAACTGGATTGCTGAATCTGTCCGATGCGGCCCAACTCTACTCGGTCCGAGAAGCCGGTGGAGAAATCGCTATTAACCTTGTAAGCGCTCAGATACCCCGCCGAAACTCGTGGGAGGAGAAAAAAGATCCCCGCTGCGCCTATGAGGATGAACGCAACAATCGCTGGAACTGTCGCCAGCAACGACATTCCCATGTGGCGATAAGCGCGCGCATCCCGTGATTCCTTCGATTGGATTGTTGCCTTGCTCGCAGCCGCATCCATTTCCATGAGGATGAAAGTCACAACTGCCATCAGCATGAAGGCGGAAAAAGCCAGGAGGAAGCTGCTGTCCACAGTAAGCACCGCTGCTGCCAGCACCATTAAGAATGCAATCACCGCCAGAAAGTAGTGATCGCGACTTCGCTGCGCAGAAAAAAGCCGCAGCACCATGGCGAACAGAACCAGATGAACCGTGGAGTTGAGAAAGAGTCCGGAAATGAAAAAGTAATCCGCGATATAGAAAGCTCCATAACCGACCGTCAGGACTGCGGTCCACCGCTCGGGAACGAGCCATGTGCGACGGCGGGCGATTAAATAGCCGCGAAAAAGCAGTGCCGCGCCTACCAATAGAATCGTGCCTGCGTCGAGTCCGCCGGTCGCGGCCAAAGTTCCGAATCCACTGAATACCAGCAGATACAGAGACACCTCGAAGTAGCGATGGACTGCAACGGAGAGTGGTACGGTCGCCGAGTTGGGGTCGGGAAACATTAGGCTAGGAACGCAGTTTTTTAAAACTGAACTAGTCAACCACAAGAATTGCAATTGTTTCGCCTTTCGCCTCGGAAGGGAAGAGTACCTCGGTTCCTGATGCCTTGGGTCAACAAATGGAATGCTAGAATCTACAAGGTCAGGCATCGGCCCCGCGCGACGCATTCTCGCCAACCCCGCCAGGTCCGGAAGGAAGCAACGGTAACGGGCTCTTGTGTGTGCAGTGGGTTCCCGGTGCCTGGCTAAAAATTGCGTCGCGCCGGTTGCAACTTCCATTCGGACTGGAGACTTCAAAGAGTGACTCAACTCCGCCGCGCTAAAATCAGCGCCCTCGGCACTTACGTCCCACCTCGGCTATTGACTAACGCCGATCTTGAAAAGATGGTTGAAACTTCCGATAGCTGGATTATGGATCGGACAGGCATTCGCCAGCGCCACGTGGTTGACAAAGGAGTCGCAACCAGCGACATCGCATTTGAGGCGGCAAAAAAAGCTCTCGCCGAACGCGGCATTCCCGCCACTGATATCGAGGCCATCATCGTGGCTACCGTCACTCCAGACATGCTTTTCCCCTCGACTGCCTGCCTGGTGCAAAACAAATTAGGCGCGAAAGGCGCTTGGGGATTCGATCTCTCCGCTGCTTGTTCAGCGTTTGTGTATGGGTTGCAGGCTGGAGCGCAGTTCATCGCCACCGGCGCCCACAAAAAAGTTCTGGTGATTGGCGCGGACGTAATGTCGTCGATCATTGATTACACCGATCGCGCTACGTGCGTGATTTTCGGAGATGGCGGTGGCGCCGTCATCCTCGAAACCGCTGACGAGGACTCAGACGGCATCATTGATTTCGTCCACGAAGTAGACGGCTCCGGCGCATGTTCACTCTATATGCCAGGAGGCGGAAGCCTGAATCCGGCCACACATGAGACGGTGGACAAGAAGATGCACTACGTTCACCAGGATGGAGGCGCAGTATTCAAATACGCCGTCCGCAAAATGGCGGAAGTGTGCGAAAAAATTCTGCAGCGCAACGGATTGAAGGGTAGCGACATTGATGTATTCATTCCGCACCAGGCAAACAAGCGAATCATCACCGCTACTGCGGATCGCCTGACGATGCGGCCCGAAAGCGTGATTGTGAATATTGCGGAATTCGGAAATACGACGGCGGGAACGATCCCCCTGGCAATGCAGACCGCCCGCGAGGAAGGCAAGCTCAAAAGAGGTGACTTGGTGCTTCTGGCCTCAGTGGGCGCCGGATTCACGGTAGGTGCGACGTTACTCCGTTGGGCCTATTGATTTTTCGGGGAACCCGAATCTCAGTTGCTCTTCTTCTGATCGAACGCCTTCTGAAGATATCTGCGGGCTTCATCCAGCGCACCCTGAGTGTTGTCGTTGGTTTGCAGCGCCTGGCGATATTCGTTGGTGGCGCGCTCGCGCTGGCCCGTCACATCGAAAATCTTTCCTAACTGAATGTGGCTCCAAACTTCCGTCCAGCGCGGATCGCCATCTCCGTTCAAAGATTCCCGATAAGCGTTGGCTGAGGCCTGATAGTTTTTCTGCATGAAGAAAACTTCCGCCACCCGGTAGTGCGCAAGGGAACTGTTCTTACTGACTTCTAGAGCTTTGTTAAATTCCACGAGAGCGCCGGCGAAGTCTCCCTGCTGCACCAATCCTTGGCCGCGCTGAATCGTGGCGCGCATCTTTACGTCGGTCGAATTCTTCAGCACGCGATTGTCAGGATCAACCACGATGCGACGTGGCTTGCCGAAAGTTTCCACCGAAAAGGGAGAGTCCGTGCCCACGACTTCAATCCGCCGGTCTTCTGTTTTTCCGTCAGTATCAATCTTCAATTGGACGGGCATGCGGAATAGATCGAGATCTTGAGAAATTTGTCCTACAACGCGGAAACCTTTGTTATTGCCGAGCCGATAAACCGTGTACTTGGTTTTGAATTCCGGAGCGCCCGTGGAATCCAGCCATTGCGAAAAGAACCAGGCGAGTGTCTCTCCGTAACACTTTTCAGCGATAGCGCGAAAATCATCCAGCGTCGCGGATTTACCCGCATACTGCGACGCGAATGACCGCATGGTTTCGTCGAATTTCTGATCGCCTTCCACCCAGCGCAGCATGTGCAGAATCATCGCGCCTTTGTCGGTAACCAGCGACTGAAATTCTGGAGAAAACAAATCAAGCTTTCCGGCACTGGAAAGCGGCACTGTGTCGTAGGCCAGGGCCCCCACAGACATGTCTTTTACCGTTTCTTCCAAGCCGGCAGTCCCCGCGGCACTCTCCACGTAGCGCGCTTCGGAATAACGCGCGAAGCCGTCGGTCAACCACCAATCATCACGTGTAGCGGGACTCACCGAAGCTCCCCACCACTGATGCGCGATCGTGTTGGCCAAGAGGCGGTAATTCACTTTTTCTGTGATGGCTCGTCCGGATAGCGCCGCGATCTCCGGAGCCCAGGCTGCGGGCACGCTATCGTCCGGCAGTTCCACAATCTTCAGAGTAGTGGACGGAGCTGATCCATAAGTCGTGACGAAGTAGGTGAATTCCTTGACTGCGGTTTCGGCGTAAATCGCGCCCAGATTCTGGTGCGTCGGTTTGAAAAATACGTGGAGATCCAGTCCCGCTTCGTCGGTCTTAAACTCCTGGAAAGTGCCCGCGACGATCGTCCCGGGAAAGCTCGGCTTGTCCCAGACGAATGAGAAAGTTTTCGTAGGACCGTCGGATGCCGCGGCTTTTTTCAGCGCCGGTGCATTTGACGTCGTCTGCTTACCGCTGCCGATCACAATCATATGGACCGGAACGGTCACGTTGATGGTCGCGGTGAAGCGATTGAGCCCATATCCATTCACCGGAAACCAGCGTCCGGCGTAGAGCAGGTAGCTGGTTTCGTCGCCGATGGATGCCAGCTTCAGGCCTTGGACTGGGCTCTCGTCCGCCGACTCGAGATTTCCCTCGTATTCAAACGTGAGCGTAGTGGAAGCGTTCTTGGCAAGGCCTTTGGGCAGTTGTACGCGGACGGAGGAGTCTTGTGTGAATCTTTCGGCGGTAAGAGTCTTGCCCGCCTCGTCGAGCACCTTGGTGACACGCAGTGCGTTGTGGAGTTCAAATGAGGCGATATTCGTGTCGTCCAGAGCGGTGAATTTTACTTTGGCGCGCGCCGCCAGATGGTGAGTGTGCGGAGCAAGTTCAGCGTCAATCTGGTAGTCGTCTACGCGGAGACGCATCTTATCGGCTGCCCACGAGGGAAGCGCACTGAAGAGACTGCCCGCGAACAAAAACAGAAGAGCGAACCGAAAGAGGCCCGCTCGACGACACCCGACTTGAATCTCTCTCAAGAATTTCTCCTGAAAATGCCTGTTACTGAACGGTTTAGATGAAGTTTTTGCATTAAAAGATGCTGGCAGCACAAGGCTTAGCCTATTTTCTGCTCGCTGGCATTTTCCCCGATGATCTGGCTCACGTACTGCGCAGCACGGTCTGCTGGAAGTATTCCATCCATCTGACTGCCTTCAAGTAATACTTTAACTTGCGCAAAGCCCTGCATCATAGCCTCACGGGCAGGGCCTCGGGAAAGGACTTTCGATAATTCAGTGACTACTTGTGCCGCGGTGAAATCGTCCTGGACAAGCTCTGTGACAACTTCTTTACTTGCGATCAAATTGACCATGGCAAAATAAGGAACTTTCACCTTGGAGCGTCCTAAGAAATAAGTTAGCGGAGTGACACGATACACCATCACGAACGGCATGTTCATCAATGCCGCTTCCACGGTAGCGGTGCCGCTGGCAACAATTCCGCCGCGCGAATGAGCCATGGCGGGTAGCGCTTGCGTAACCAGATGAATCTTGCGGTCCCCTATCAACGACTGAAGGAAACCTCGGTCCAGCGTGGGCGCTAACGGAAGCAGGAATTCATACTGAGTGCCTAGAGCAGCCGCCGAGGCCAACATTTCCGGAAGGTTCATGCGGACCTCTTTCACGCGGCTTCCCGGCATCAGGGTGATCCAATCTTTCGCCGGATCGAGATTGTTTTGCGAGGCGTAGTCTTCTCGCGAAATCGTGGGTTGGGGGAGATTGGCAAGCGGATGCCCTACGAAAGTCGCATCCACTCCTCGATCGCGGTAGAACTTTTCTTCAAAGGGAAAGATGACCAAGGCCTTGTTCACATACTTCCGCAGCAGGCGGACGCGTCCTTGTCGCCACGCCCAGAATTGTGGACAAACGTAATACACCACAGAGACGCCGCGCTTCCGCATTTGGCGGGCCACCCGCCAGTTAAATGCGGGAGAGTCAATGACCACTGCCACAACCGGACGCCGCCTGTCTGACTCGCTAATGAGTTGTCGAAACAGTGAGTAGATCCTGGGTAGATGGCTGAGAATTTCGGAAATTCCAACCACTGCGAGGTCATTGGCATCCACGACGGTATCGCATCCGGCCGCCCGCATACGATCGCCGCCCGCTCCAAAAAATTCCGCCGAAGGATGAAGACGCCGCAAGGCTTCAATCAGCTGAGCGCCGTAAGTGTCTCCGGAAGCTTCGCCCGCGGAAATCAGGATTCGCAAGTGAGCATTGTAAATGCGAATGGATACACGGACGGGAAGTATGAACTTAGGACGACCATTACGCTTCGTCCTTCTCAAATACTGTCATCCTGACGCGGTGCAGGTCTTCGCTTGCGAAGAAGGGATCTCTGCATTCGAGATAAAGCATGCAACTGAAATGCATAGATCCTTCGTCGTGAGTTCCGCGCAAGCGCATACTCCGTGTCCTCAGGACGACATAGTTTTTTGGTTTCATCATCAGAAAGGCTGACGCCTAGCGTGCGCTCGTGACCGGAATTTCCTGGTCTTTATATTGCAGCTGATAAAGCTTCCAGTAGATTCCGCGCTGTGCGAGCAATTGCTGGTGGCTGCCCATCTCGCGGACGTGGCCTTTGTGCATGACAATAATTTTGTCAGCCCGCTGAATGGTTGATAAGCGATGCGCGATGATCACAGATGTGCGGCCTTCCACCATGCGGCTCAACGCATCGCGAACGCGCGACTCGGTTTCGGTATCAACACTCGACGTGGCTTCGTCGAGAACGAGAATTGTCGGATTGTGCGCCAACGCTCGGGCAAAAGAAATCAGTTGTTTCTGCCCGGTGGAGAGAGTTGAACCGCGCTCCCGTACTTCTTCCTGAAATCCACCCGGCAAGGCGCGGATGAAGTCCGAAAGATTCACGTCGTCAGCTGCCTGCCGGATTTGATCGTCAGTAATCCATTTCGACCCTAGACGGATGTTGCTCTCGACCGTGCCGGTAAAGAGAAACGGATCTTGCAGCACGACACCAAAGCGCCGCCGCAGCTCGGCGAGATCCATTTCCTTAATGTCTATACCATCAATTCGGATTGCGCCTTTCTGCACGTCATAGAAGCGCATGAGCAAAGAGATGACTGTGGTCTTACCAGCGCCCGTATGTCCGACGATAGCGACGGTTTCTCCCGGCTCGATTGCAAAGCTAACGTCATTGAGTACCCAGTCTTTTTGCGGATGCTCAGCCGCGTGATCGAGCAGGGAGGAATTGCTTAAGGACGCGTTGCCATTTTGTCCCTCCGCTGGAACATCTCGATACGCGAACCATACGTGGTCAAATTCGATGCGCCCGACGCCCTCGGGCGTTTTAGTTGTAGCGGGACTAGATATCTCTTGCTGAGTATCGAGTAGCTTGAATATGCGTTCACTCGACGCCATCGCCGATTGCAGAATGTTGTATTTCTCACTGAGGTCCTGAATGGGACGGAAGAAGCGTTGCGCATATTGCATGAAGGCAACCAGAATACCCAACGTGGTCGCGCCGCGAATTACATCGTTTCCGCCAAACCAGATCACACAGGCAATGGCGACTGCCGACAGAATTTCCACGACTGGGTAGTAGACGGCATGGGCCATGATGGCGTCTTTGAAGGCGTCCATGTGGACTGCATTCACTTCTGAAAACTTTTCGTATGCACGCTGCTCGCGATTAAAAAGTTGCAGCACCGTCATCCCGCTGACATGCTCTTGCAGATAAGCATTGATGCGGGCGATCGCCACCCGAATGCGGCGGTACGAGTCGCGGACCTTGGTGCGAAAAATCATGGTGGCCCACAGAATCAGCGGAAGGACCGAAAACGTAATCAGCGCCAGCTTCCAGTTCATTTGCAGCATGATTCCGATGATTCCCGCCAGCACGAAAATGTCTTCGAAGATTGACACCACGCCCGAGGTAAACATTTCGTTTACAGCGTCAACGTCGGTCGTTACCCGGGTCACCAGGCGTCCGACAGGATTCCGATCGAAGAAACCGATGTGCATGCGCTGCATATGCCGGAAAATCTGGCTGCGCATGTCGAACATCGCTTTTTGCCCGGTCCACTGCATGAAATAAGTTTGCAGGTATTCGAGCAGAAAGCTGAAGAGCATCAGCCCAACATAGATGGCCGCGATTTGCGCGATGCCGGTGAAAGGTTCGTCGCTGAGAAAAAAATTAAGCCAGGTATGCAGCCCCGGTACGGGCGCGAGATAACGGTCAACAACAATTTTGATTAAGTAAGGGCCGGAGACATCAGCGCCAGCCTTAAGAACAATCGCGACCAGCGCTATCGCCACCTGCCATGTGTAGGGGGCGAGATATTTGAGCAGCCGCTTCATCAGGCGGCTGTCGTACGCTTTGCCCAGGACTTCTTCTTCGTGATGGGACGCCATCGCTCTTAAAAGCTTACCTCAAGTGGATGGCGTTGCGTTGCTCCCAGAAGAGCAGCACCACAGGAAGAACTCACGCAATTTTCTTCAGTACGATCGCTGAGTTCTTGGAGCCGAATCCGACGCAGTTGCAAATGGCGTGTTCGATTTGCTTCTCCCGTCCGGCCTCGGGAACATAGTCCAGATCGCATTCAGGATCGCGCACGTCCAAATTGATAGTAGGCGGAATTTTGCCGTGCTCCATGGCGACCAAAGTGGCAGCGATGCTGGCTGACCCGCAAGCGCCCTGGGTGTGACCGATCTGAGATTTCAGTCCGGACATCGGAATTCTACTGGCATGTTTTCCCAGGGCCAATTTCAGCGCACGTGTCTCCACACGATCGTTCATCTCGGTGGATGTGCCATGCAGATTCACATACTGAATGTCTTCAGCGGCCAGGTTGCCTTCTTCGAGCGCGAGAGAAATAGCACGGGCTGGCTCTTCTGGAGAGTCGCTCATGCGCACGCGGTGAAATGCTTCGCAAGTAGAGGCATATCCCGCAATTTCGGCGTAGATGCGAGCGCCGCGCGCACGCGCATGAACATAATCTTCGAGAATGAACATCCACGCGCCCTCCGCAATAACGAATCCATCACGGTCTGCGGAGAACGGACGCGAAGCGCGTTCGGGAGCATGGTTCCACGATTGAGTGAGAGCGCGCAAAAGGGAATAGCCTTTGATGATGCCCGGTGTGATCGCTGAATCCACTCCGCCCACTAGAAACATCGGTTGCACGCCCGCCTGAATGTGCTGATAGGCGTATCCGATGGCATCGGTCGAGGAGGTGCAGCCCGCAGTCACCACGTGGCTGTAGCCGCGAAAACCGAAGCGCATGCTCACTTCGCTAGGGATGGTTCCCATGGTGCCGCTAGGAATGCAGAACAAGCTAACTTGCTTGATGTGTCCGGAATGCCAGAGCTTGTATTGCTCTTCGGAAAATTCCTGCGCTCCGCCGCCGGTGCCGAGGATAACTCCAATTTCACGCTTCTCGTCCATTGACATCGCCGACGGGTCGAGACCCGCGTCCTGAATTGCTTCGTGCGATGCTGCCACAGCAAGTGGCACCACGCGCGAAACGTGTTTGCGCTCGCGAGCGTCAATCCACGCGGATTCGTCGAAATCCGCGATCTCGCCCGCAATGTGTACCGGAAGGTCGGAAGGATCGAAGCGAGAAATGCGTTTTATTCCGGATTTACCGTCGAGAATCGCGCGGCAAAAAGCCTGCTTGCCGATTCCGTTGGGGCTGACAACGCCCATTCCAGTGATTACGACCCGAGGGAGCATAGGCAAATTAATTCTGATGGCCCTTCCTGAATTGATTCTAACCGGATAGTCAGTTGATGTGCTGTGCCATCGCAATGCGAGCCGACTGGGAGGCCTCTAAAAATGGGATAATCCTTCGTGAGTTGATCTGAGATATTCAGCAGCATCAGTATAGTCACCGAACATGCCACTTGGGCTCTATATTTCCGTCCCGTTCTGTAAGACCAAGTGCAGTTACTGCAACTTCGCCTCTGACGTGTTTTCGCGCGCCGTTTTCAAGCGCTACGTGGACCGCCTGTGCTCAGATATCGAGCGCGCCAACGAGACTGCCTCACAGATGAACGGGCACTTCGAACGCTCCGTGGACTCGATCTACCTCGGCGGCGGAACTCCTACTCTATTGGAAATACCGCAATTGGAGCGAATATTTGTCACAATCTCGCAAATTGTCGAAACTTCCAGCGCCGCGGAAATTACGGTGGAATGTGCACCCGGAACGCTCACAGCCGCTATGCTGGAGGCTTTTCAGCGCGCTGGAGTGAACCGGGTAAGTTTGGGCGTGCAGTCTTTCGTCGATAAAGAAGCGTCGTCCGTCGGTCGCCTTCATACTCGAAAAGTTGTGGAAGATGATATCTCGCGCTTGCGCCACGCTGGCATCTCCGACATCAATGTTGATCTCATCGCGGGGCTACCGCACCAGACCACCGAGAGCTGGGAGACTTCCGTCCACGCGTTAATCGCAACCGGCGTGCCGCATGCCAGCGTCTACATGCTTGAGATTGACGAAGACTCCCGATTAGGCAGTGAGTTGATTGCGGGAGGTACTAAGTACCACGCTCATTTCGCTCCCAACGAAGATTTGGTTGCGGACTTTTATGAATCCGCATGCGAACAACTGCGTGCCGCTGGCATCCTTCAATACGAAATCTCCAACTTTGCTCGTGAAGATCGCCAGTCGCGCCACAACCTCAAATATTGGACGCGGCGACCGTACATGGGTTTCGGAGTAGATGCGCACTCGATGCTGCGCTCCGCTTCCCGAGAAGGCGAGTCAGTGCGATTTTCAAATCCGGATTCACTCGAAAGATATGTGGCTGGAGATGCGCCAAATCGCACGATCGTTGATGCTCATTCCGCTCTTGAGGAAGAGTTCTTTCTCGGACTGCGATTGAACCGCGGAATAAATTTGCGCGAACTGACACTAGATCACGGCGCGGCGGCGGCCGCCAGAAATAACTGTGTGATTGCGGAACTTATAAAGGAAAACCTTCTGACCAGAGATGGAGATTTGGTTCGCTTAACCGCACGCGGCAGGCTTCTGTCCAACGAAGTTTTTGAACGCTTCCTCTCCAAACCGGAAGAAGTTTCCTAGGCCTTCCTGCGACCGGACGGTCGGTGCGGCCAATTTCTCTACCCTTTCGCCATGTGTTTTAATGACATTTCACCGGCGGAGGCCTTCGTGGATTTTCAACTCAACGACGAGCAGCTACAGCTCAAAAAAAGCGTAAGCGACTTCGCACGACGCGAAATTGCTCCCAATGTCATGAAATGGGACGAGGCGGGTGAGTTTCCCCTTTCCACAGTGAAAGAGCTCGGCAAGCTCGGGCTGCTCGGCGTAGTTTTCCCCGCGGAATATGGCGGCGCAGGCATGGGATACGTCGAATACGTGACCGCCATAGAAGAGCTCTCGCGGGTGGATGGCTCGGTCGGAATCATCGTTGCCGCGCACTCGTCGCTCTGCTCGAACCACATCTATCTCGCCGGCAACGAAGCACAAAAGAAGAAATACGTCTCTAGACTTGCCACTGGGGAATTCATCGGCGCGTGGGGATTGACCGAACCTTCTTCGGGATCGGACGCGGGCAGCGCGCGTATGACGGCTGTCCGAAAAGGAAATAACTGGGTGTTGAATGGAACCAAGACGTTCATCACTAACGGCCACTACGCGGATGTTCTGGTCGTGATCGCTGTCACGGACCGCGCTGCTCACACGCACGGATTGTCAGCGTTCGTGGTTGAGAAGGGAACTGCCGGATTTCGTCCCGGAAAAAAAGAAAACAAACTCGGTTTGCGAGCCAGCGACACCGCCGAGTTGATCTTTGAGGATTGTGTTCTATCCGCAGACAGTTTGGTCGGCGCTGAAGGCCAGGGTTTCGTGGATGCCATGCGCGTTCTGGATGGCGGGCGCATCTCCATAGCCGCGCTTTCGCTCGGCATGGCTGAAGGCGCCTACGACGCGGCACTGAATTACTCCAAGCAGCGCAAGCAATTCGGAAAAGCCATCAGTGATTTTCAGGCGATCCAGTGGAAGCTCGCCGACATGGCTACGGAAATCGAAGCGGCAAAGTTGCTGACGTTAAGGGCGGCGTCCATGAAGGATGCGGGAATGAAGACGACGCTGGAATCTTCCATGGCTAAACTTTATGCCAGTGAAGTCGCTGTGAGGTGCGCGAACGAAGGCGTACAGATTCACGGTGGCTACGGATTTATCAAAGACTATCCTGCGGAAAAGTTTTATCGCGATGTGAAGCTGTGTACGATCGGCGAAGGCACCAGCGAGATTCAGCGGCTGGTGATTGCGCGACAGTTACTTAAAGATTGAAAGATTGATGGACTTCCCACGTAAACTCGCCGCGAAACATTTCTTTCCTGAGTACGTGTCCTTTACACTGCTTGCTTGAACCCGACGGCCCGGCTCTTGAACATCCAATCTTGGATCGATCAGTTGCGCTCTGGTGATGTGCGCGCCCTGTCTCGAGTTATCAGCATGGTCGAAAATCGCACGCCAGGGTGGTCGGAGTTGCTGAAGCGACTTTTTCCTCACACCGGGAAAGCGCGAATTATCGGACTGACGGGAGCCCCCGGAGCCGGCAAGAGCACATTGGTGGACCAACTTGCGCGCCACTATCGCAAGCACGATCGCAAGGTAGGGATCATCGCTGTGGATCCCACGAGCCCATATACGGGCGGCGCAATTCTGGGCGACCGCATCCGCATGCAGGACCATTTTTCCGACACCGGAATCTATATTCGCAGCATGGCGACTCGCGGATCGCTTGGGGGGTTGGCACGCGCCACCGCGGACGTTGCTACGGTGCTCGATGCGTCCGGACGCGACTTGGTTTTGATCGAGACCGTCGGTGTTGGGCAGGATGAAATTGACATCGTGCGACTGGCAGACATCACGGTTGTAATCTTGGTCCCGGGAATGGGCGATGATGTGCAAACGATTAAAGCTGGCATCATGGAAATTGCCGACATTTTCGTGATCAACAAAAGCGATCGTGAAGGCACGGAACGAGTGGAGCGCGAAATTCGCGCGCTGCAATCCTTGGCCATTCGCAGCGATAAATGGACGCCGCCGATTGTAAAAACCGTAGCGACCAGGGGTGAGGGCATTGAAGACCTTGCCGTGGCCATCGCGGCATACGACGCGCAACTGCAAAAAGAAGATCTAATGTTCAAGCGGAGCGTCGAGAACTGGCGCGATCGCCTGATTTCGATGTTGCGCGACACTCTTCTCGAACAGGCGCGCGCGCTGATGAGCGATGACGACCTGACGCGTTACGCCTCCGAAGTTGCAGAACACAAACGTGATCCTTATTCACTGGTGGAAGAGATCGCCGGCAAGGCGGCCACAAGCTAATGCTGACCATTGACCATCTCGGCATCGCGGTTAAATCGCTGGCAGCCGCAAGGGAAATCTACGACAAGCTGGGACTGACCGTTTCCCCAGAAGAACTTGTCGAGGCAGAACAGGTGCGCTTAGTAATGGTGCCCTTGGGTGAGAGCCGAATCGAGCTGCTGGAGCCAACTTCCCAGCAATCGCCGGTCGCCAAATTTATCGCCCGGCGGGGGGAAGGCCTGCATCACATTTCTCTCCGGGTGCCCGATCTTGCCGCAACTGTTGAAAATTTGAAACGAGACGGCGTGCGTCTGGTTTCCAACGAAATCAAAATCGGCGCCGGCGGACATCGCTACGTATTCGTGCATCCTTCGAGCGCGGGCGGGGTGCTTCTCGAGCTGGTAGAGGCGGGGCATTAGAAATGCTTCTGCTGGTAGTGGATACTTCGGGCAAACAGGGAAGCATCGCGCTCGCCCGCGGCAATGAAAACGAGTCCTGCGAAGTAGTTGAATCCGTCGCACTCGGCGGAGGAATGTTTTCTGCGCAACTAGTGCCGCAAGTGGCATCGCTTTTATCCAAACACGGCTTCACTAGGCAGAAAATCGAAGCATTCGTTGCTGTGTCGGGACCCGGATCATTTACAGGTTTGAGAGTTGGTCTGGCGGCGATCAAAGGTCTTGCGGAAGTTTTAGATAAACCGATCGCAGCGGTTTCGCTGCTCGAAGTTGTAGCGGCCTCGGCATCCGCATCAGGGAACGTCAGGGCGGTGCTGGATGCGGGAAGAGAAGGAATTTATGTCGGAGAGTACGAGGTCTCAGCAGCCGGCGCTACATTGATTTCCGAGAACCTGGTGCGGCGAGAAGCATTTATGGGATCGGGATATTTGGGCCAATCAGCACTCGCCACTCCCGATACAAACATTGGTGACGCACTTCGGGCAAAGGGTCTAGGGTTTCTTGAAGTCGAAACCCTGTCCATCGCTTCAGTCGCGAGATTAGGATGGAAAAAATTGCTGTCCGGCGTGACAGTCAGCCCCGAAGCGCTGGAGGCGAACTACATCGGCCGTTCAGATTCCCAGATTTTTTCCAACGCGAAACCTTGAAGCCATTCGAAGAATCCGGCGTACCGAGTATCCGCGTAGCCACCTCCGATGACATCCCGTCCATGATGGAGATCGCACGGCAAATTCGCACCGCTGCCGATTGGAGCGAAGCCCAATATCGGGCGATTTTTACCTCAAACTCTCCCCGGCGCCGAGCATGG
>JBEEGK010000113.1:0-3564 GCA_041166845.1 Acidobacteriaceae bacterium | reverse complement strand
AGGCTTTCACTTTGCGATATGTAATCGTGACGGTCGACAGATTCGCCAAGATCCATTCGTCCGAGGAAATAGTGATCGCCTTTGGGTACGGCCCCCAACTGCTGGTCTGGCGCCAAATCCTGTAGATAAGTTTCAACCAGCGGAGTGTGACTGCTCAGCATCTTTATCAACGCATGCTCACGTAAAATGCTGCGCTCCACGACTTGGTCCATGGTTGTGACCGGGGCTTGCTGTGAAGAGACAGATCGAGTTTGCGCACTCAAGTTTTCAACAACCGCCGGACTTGTGCCATTTGACGGAGCGGTTTGTTGAGCTGCCGCGCCGAGCACGCTTGTCAGAAATATAGTAATTATCCATTTTGAGTTGCTCATTACCTGAACCTCCGGTTCACGTTCCAGACTTGAAAGCGAGGTATGCCACTGTGGTGGAATCCAACGCATCCACCTTGTTAGGGAATCTAGCCTTGATCGTAGCCCGACAGTTCGTTGGACTTGGATGAGGAACGCTCAGAAGAGGTAACGAACGTAACATGCTGAGAAGATTCTTACGTGGCTGTTCACGATTTGCCCGACGTCTCCAAAGTGGATTGTGTATTTGCGGATATTCACGTTGGCGAAGTTTTCGGGTAGAAAGATGCCTGGCGGCGTTGGTAGATTCCAAAGGTTTGTTCTGTAACGGACGCCTGTGGAAATTTTCCAAGGTTTCTCCCAAGGCGCACTTTTGAAGCATTTGTTTATTAACCAACCTAGCTCTTCCCAAAATTGGCTTCGCTTTGGGTCTCCAAGTTGTATAATCGTGCCAAACCGGGAGAAGAGTTAATGCGTATGTATTGGCCAAAGCAGCTGATCGTCATTATTGCCTTGCTCTCATTGTCGTTTATCTTTCTGGCTGCGGACCTTGCGAATGCGCCGGCTGCAACCATGCACGCCAGTGGCAGGGTGCAAGTCAATCATGCTTACAGCCGCTCCGTGACTACACTTTTTCCCGGGGATTCCGTGCAAACGGACGGAAATTCCAGGGCCAATCTGATTGCAGGCGGATCCTCGGTTTTGGTGAGTCCGAGTGCTTCCGTCATTTTCATGGGCAATATGGTCGAGCTGATGCAGGGAGAAATGACGATCGCCACCTCGGCAGGGATGGCCGCGATTGTGGACGGCGTTACGATCACGCCGGGAGATCACAAGCAGTCTAAATTTGAAGTGTCGGAAACGGAAGATTCCATCCTGATTGCAGCGCAGCAGGGGAATCTGTCTGTGAATGATGGGCAACAAACGTCAACTGTGCCGGAAGGCCAAGAAACAACGCGCAAGAAAAAGGCGGGCGGGGAAGTACCTCCAGCTGCATCGGGAGGAATTAGACTTTCGAAACGAAAAAAGATACTACTAGCAGCATTTGGTGTGGCTGGCCTCACAGCCATTGGGTTCGAGGTTTTTGAGGACGGCGAGAAGTGCCTAAGCTCGTCAGGTGACAAAAAGTGCAAGTGCGAGAAAGATGACGGCAAGATAAAGTGCGAGAAGGATGACGACTAATACCCGCACAGCCCGCCGATTGAAGAAGACAAAGAGAAGTTTTAAGTCCTTTTTCGGTCGCTTCTACAACCGCAGGTGACTGCAATCCAAAAGGAACCACTGCTGGCCAAGCAAGTTCCAACTCCTCGGCCAATTCTAAGTACCTGGAGGGAGATTATTGAGGACCCGGTCGAGGTGACTTACTTGATGAGGCCGACTAAGACTCCATTGCGTCACCAACTGATCGTTGCTTGTCTCATTTATTTTCCGGTTGCTGCGGTGTTGGGTTAGCAGCCGTCGTCCCGTTGGGGACGCGCGTTAAGTAAGGGAAAATGGGGGTGACCTCGAATGGCATCTTCTCCCGGGGCGAAGTTACCGGCGGCGCAGTTGTTTTAACTAGCTCTACACGATCAGTCCAAGGGTCCATCTTTATTCGTCCTCCCAATGGTAGCGCCGCGATCTGATCCGTTCGCATTTCTTGCAGCTGAGGCGCGGAATTAGCAAGGTTCGGCATCCGAACGTTTTTCTCACTTGCCAGAGCGCTCCCCAAGTAAGGATGAATTAAATTTTTCAGCGCCGGTGCGCGAAGCTGGAGTTCTTTCAAGAATAGTCCTGCAGTGGATAATTTATCCTTGTATGGAGAGTTGGCGAGTAATTCCGACGCTTTCTTGTCGGCCGCTTCTTCCTCCGCCGCGCTTCGTCGAAAACCTAGGTTTTTAGACGTCTCTTCATCAGGAAAAAACATGCGATCGTTGAATGCGAGTTTGGTGTCAATGCTACGACCAAGAGCAATATGTCCTAATTCGTGTGCCAACACCATGGCCAAGGAAGCCTCGTCTGGCAACACATCCAGTAAACCTCGGCTCACGATAATTGTGTGGCCTACGGTGAATGACTCCAGAGGGGACGTCAGTAGTACTCGCGTTCGAATTTCCGGCTGAATATTAAGATTATTGGTTACGATAAGGTTGTTTACTACGGTTAACAAAACCTTGTCGACGTCTCCCTCAGGTGCGAGTAGACCAGCCGCCTGCAATCGTTCGAGAACGTTATCTTCTGCCTCGCGGCCAAACCTTCGCACACTCTCAACAGGAGTTGCATCCTGGGCAGCCTCCGACTGATCGTGTACGCTGTTCGGATCCTCCACGACGATCTGCGTGAATTGCTGCGCGCTTCCCAAATGTTTGGTGTCATAAGCCCACAATCGTGTTCGTGCCCTGAAATTTCGTTTGGGTCCCCCGCCTTCTAGCGCTCCCGTTTCCTCACTATATACATGGGACGGAAGCCACACTCCGGGCAAGACGTTGGTGCGCCAGCTGTCAAAATGAAAAAAATACTTGCTCCGTTTCCTCTGTGGTCGATAAGTGCCGTTGAATCGCACTACGTTGTACTGCTGATCCTCTACCCACATTCTGCCGACGAATCGCACATCTTTAGATTTTCCGAGGGGTTCGACGTCAATTACGTAGCATCGTACCTCGCCTAGAAATTCCCGTCTCACGAAGCGAAATTGATAGTGGCTTTTTTGGAAGTCACTATCGACGAAGATCATTTGCGCAAATCCTTCAGGGAGATATTTCAGTTGGTAAAGGCTTGTCAACTTCGACATGAATCTCCGCCTGAGACCCTGCTGCCCGGTAAACGAGCGATCCTGCACCCCAGTTTTTAAGTCGAGGCGCCCCAGAAAATATTGATCGCTTAGCGGCACCGTTCCCATCTCTTGATCGGGCCGAAGATTTTGGATATAAGTTTCAATCAAAGGATGGTAGCGACGAATGGTGGCGACGAAGAAGTGCTCCCGTTCGACCACTCTGTCGATAATTTGATCAAGCGAGCCCGGTACGCTAAGAGTGGCATTCAGATTTTGCTTATCTACCGTGGAGGATCCCTTTACTGTCGGACTCTGGGCAACACCGGCAGGACACAAGGCAAATGCTAAAAAAGCCCCCAGCAGCACGGCAAGTTTAAAACGCACGATGTCCCTTTCTAAGCTACTTCAATTGTAAGAGCAGCTTTTTCAGAACGTTGAATCTGCAATAAACGACATATGATGAGA
>JBEEGK010000112.1:0-5300 GCA_041166845.1 Acidobacteriaceae bacterium | reverse complement strand
AAACCTTTGACGAGTATCAAGGCTACGGCTGGTCCAAAGCTGTCCATCCTGACGATGCAGAGCAAACTATTAACGCCTGGCAAGCGTCGGTAAAAGAAAGGCGTATTTTTGAGTGGGAACACCGTCTTCGAAATTGGGAAGGTGCATATCGCCAGTTTGCAGTTCGTGCGATACCCTCTCTGCACAGCGACGGCTCCATTCTCGAATGGATCGGGGTCCATACCGATAACACCGATCGCAAGGCCGCGGAAGAAGCTTTGATTCAAAGCGAAAAACTTTCGTCGGTCGGTCGTATGGCAGCAACCATGGCTCACGAAATTAACAACCCCTTAGAAGCCGTGGTGAACCTTCTTTATCTCGTGCAAAAGGACAGCTCGCTCTCCGAACGCAATCGCGGAAGGCTAGAACAGGCTGAACAAGAACTTGCGCGCGTTACTCACCTTACCAAGCAGACTCTGGGTTTCTATCGTGAAACCGGCAGCGCTTCGCCACTGCTGGTAAAAGAGTTGTCGAGAGTCGGCTGGCTCTCTACGCTCCGAAGTTCCACGCGAAAAATGTTTTCGTCGAGCGTGAATACCTGGGAAACTCAAAAATCGAGGCCATCCCAGGAGAAATCCGCCAGGCCATTTCAAATTTTCTCACCAACTCTCTGGATGCCGTCTCTCCCAATGGACGCATCATCGTCCGCGATCTCTGATCGCCACCCCTCCAACGCCTCACCCGCATATAGCTGCGACGAAGGTCTGGCTAAAGCCGCCGCTTCCCCGCCAGATGTGGTGATCAGCGACGTTGTCATGCCCGGCAAAACCGGTGTGGACCTCGGAATCGCCGTTCGCGAACTGTTTTCCCCGGCACGAGTCATTCTTCTCAGCGGCCAGGCAGTGACGAGTACTCTGCTGGATAAGGCGCGCGATCAGGGATACGAGTTTGAGTTGCTTGCAAAGCCGCTTCATCCCCGAGTCCTGCTGGAACTGCTTAGCCTCGGTGGCTGAGTTCTACGCGACCCATTATTTCGTCATCCCGAGCAGAGTCGAGGGACCTGCTTTCCCAAACTAAAGTGAGGGACACTTTATTCCCAGTCTCAAATCACGACCCGGTTGCGCGCGGCTCCTCTTTGATGTTACCGTTCCGCCTTCAACCCATGGCCGTCTCAAGCTCGAAAGCCCTGGCTGGACTTCGCATCGCAATCGGCATTCTCTTCTTAATTCTTGCGGAATACAAAGTGGTCGGCGCCCAATTCACGCTAGGAGGAGGGTTTCAATACTGGATCAATCGCTTTGTGCAGGATGGCGCTTATCCGTTTATGGTTCCCATTCTGAAAAACTTCGTCCTACCCCATGCCACGGTGATCTCGTTTCTTGTGGCGTACGGGGAACTGGCGATCGGATTTTCTCTGCTTCTCGGGCTCTTAGTGCGCGCAGCCAGCGTCTGCGGGGTCATCTATATGCTCACGCTGTTGTTTTCTTCCAATTACCCTGGCCCGCATGCCGCCTTCTGGAAATATTTCGGAGGCTCTCTCGAACACCTGGTTCTAGCTCTGTGCTTCGTCGCGTTCGCCGCAGTGACGCCGGAAAAAAGCACAACCTCTACAAAACCACCGGTTGAAGAGAAAAATGCGATAACGACGTCCTGAAAAGCCATTACTGACACAATAGTCCGCCGAAAACAACCCACTCTTCCCACCTTTACTAACTAGGTACCGCCGTCAAGTCGAATCGGGTCTGGATACGCTACTCATTCGCGCCTTCTGCGGATGAGTGGCATTCTGTTCCAACAATATGGATTTGGGTTCATTGACATCGCGTCAACCCAATAGATATCCTCGACTCTCACCTTCTTTTGACCGCCGTATTTATGCGCAGTAGTATTCATTCTACCGTCCTGATTAGTTTTGTGTTGCTGTGCGCAAGCATATGTCAGGCTCAAAACTCAATCGTTCCCACCACCACCCTGGCTTCTGAAACCGGCAATAACACCAGCGCAGCCAACAACTTCTCCGCACAGAACGATGGCAATGCGGCGGCCGGCAACGTAAGCAAAGTCTCGTTGCGCACGCTGCTCTACCCCGGATCGAATACCAAGATTTACGCCCATCTTCTCCCGTGGTTCGGACAGCCCAAGCATATGTCGGTCGGATACAACTCTGATGATCCGGCACAGGTCAAGCTGCAGGTAAGCGACATGCTCAGTCGCGGAGTTCAGGGCGCGATACTTGACTGGTACGGGCCGAGCTCCACCCGCAGCAATCAAACTGCACTTGATCTCAAGACAGAAGCGGAGTCACGTGGGGGAGCGTTCGAATTTGCCATCCAGGAAGACAACGGGGCCCTTGCTACTGCCGCAATGCAAGCCGGATGCGACGTTACCCAGCAACTGATCAGCGATCTCACTTACGCTGGCAACACCTTCGAGTTCTCGCCCGCTTACATGAGAATTGGCGGACGTCCGGTAGTGTTTTTCTTCGACGTTGACAAGTACTACGTGGATTGGAACCGGGTGCGTGCCGCGCTCCCGATGAATCCTTTATTTATCTCGCGGAACCGTTCCGCGCTCACCGCCCCGCAAAGCGATGGCGCATTCAGTTGGCTGTCGGTCAGTCAAAGCAATCCCTACGACGCGGGCCTTTCTTATCTGGACAACTTTTACACCGCCGCGCTCTCTTCTCCTTCGCAGCTTGCTTTTGGTTCCGTGTACAAAGGCTTTAACGACTCACTCGCGAGTTGGGGGACCAATCGTTTTATACATCAGCAGTGCGGCAAAACCTGGCTGGCGACCTTTGCCGAAATTGGACGCTTCTACTCGAGCAGCAATCAGTTGGACGCCCTGCAACTGGTGACCTGGAACGATTACGAAGAGGGAACAGAGATCGAAACCGGCATTGATAACTGTCTGTCTGTTGAACCCACAATTTCAGGCCAGACTCTGACTTGGGCAATTCCGCCAGACCCTCGCGCGGTCCAGAAACTCGGCGCATCGCAGGTGGATGAAAGCACGGTGGACCATTACACCATCTTCATCTCGAAGGATGGGCAGAACCTGATGACCCTCGCGAATGTTCCGGCTGGCACACATGCTCTTGACCTCTCGCACGTCGGACTAGCTGCTGGCAACTATATTTTGTACGTGCAGGCGGTGGGAAAGTCCTCGATACAAAACAAGATGTCGCCGCCGGTCGGCTTCAATCCGGTGGACCAGCCCCCGGTCGTCAACCTTTCCGTCACCCCCGCGTCCGGAGCTGCACCGCTGGCTGTAACCGCCTCTACTACGGGCTCTACCGATCCCGATGGCAGCATTGCTTCCGCCAAGATTGATTTTGGTGACGGCACAGTTGTGAGCGGACCCACTGCAACTCACACTTATGCCGCGCCGGGTCCGTACACGGTATTGGCGAGTGCCACCGACAACGCCGGCCTGACGGCTAATGCAACTGCGGTCGTCAGCGTCGCAGCGCTGGCGCAAGCAAGCGTTCTAATTTCTTCTCCGGCTTCTGGGGCGAGTGTGACGTCTGACGTTCAGGTAGTTGCCGATGCGGTCTCGCAGCAGCCAATCTCTTCCTTTACAGTTCTGGTGGATGGACAAACAATTTACCAGATAGCCTCAGCGCATATTGATACGACTTTGAAGGTTTCTCCCGGCACCCATGTTTTGCAGATGCAGGCAACCGACTCGGCTCAAGCTACTGTTTCATCGAGCGTCAGTATTACGGTGCAGGGTACTATTCCGCCACCGGTTGCGGCACTCGCGCTTTCGACGCCTGCCGGCGCACCGCCGGATACCGTCCTCGCGTGTACGGCAGGTTCCACCGGATTCATCAGCTCGTCGAGCGTGGATTTTGGCGACGGGACCGTTCAGAAGGGAGTGGCGGAGGTTCATACTTACGCCGACTCGCAACCGCATGACGTGACAGCGACCATCACCGACGTAGACGGACTCACATCCACCGCAACTACCACCGCGTTGGGAACTGGACCCGATTTCGGCTTTGGAATTTCACCCGCGAACGTCAGCGTACACGCAGGACAGCAAGCCGCAATCAATCTGAGTGTGTCGGCCAATAATGGGGCATTCAACAGTGCAATCTCTTTCGCGTGTTCGTCCGGATTGCCCACCGGCGCAACTTGCACCTTCTCACCCTTGTCGGTCACACCGTCAAGCGGCACAGCGACCTCCAAGCTCACAATTTCAACCAAGGCATCATCCGCGCTTCTGCAACGTCCGGGGTCGCGAACGATTTCGCCGCTCTATTCACTGTGGATCGGATTGCCTGGCCTCCTTCTCGCCGGCGTGAGACGTAGAAGAGTGCAATCAAACGTAAATAAAGTCTGGTTCATAGCTTGCGCCTTGATTTTGATAGCCGTCCAGTTGGGATGCGGAGGCGGCGGTTCATCATCGGCAGGTACCCAGACCTCATCCCAACAAATTGGAAACTACACTGTTTCAGTGAGCGCAACTTCCGGATCGCTACAGCATTCGATTCAGGTTACGCTCACCGTCAATTAGCGGGTGCCGATCCATCCTTTAGGCAAGATGTTTGGGAGCCTGTAGTCACCAGAACTGGAGAGGACGTGTTACCGGCAAGATTCTGTGGCACAGATTGCTCGATCCGTTGCCAATGCACTCCTTCGGCTTTCTCTCCAACGGGGCGCCCGTGGAGGATTTCGGCAATGATTTCGGCAGTTCGGAAGACCGTCATTCCAGATCGGTTGAAGAATAAATTCCCATCTGCAAACGCAACTTTCCCAGTGCGGACTGCCTGAAGTTCCCGCCACCACGGATATCGTTCCAATATTGGGCGCTCACGCAGACTGCGCTCCAAGTTAAACCCGCATGGGGCAACGATGAGGTATTCAGGATCGGCATCCCGCAACTGTTCAGCAGGAATGGCGGTCGAGTACTCGCCTTTTCGTCCAAGCAGAAGTTCGCCATTCGCAATTTCCACCAGTTCTGGTCCCCAGTTTCCCATCGCGAATAGCGGGTCTGTCCATTCGAGCATCACCACACTTTTGCGTGCGTACCGCGCGGTTTCATCCCGCAAGCGATCCAGCCGGAGTTGCTCGCGCTGCAGAATAGCCCTGCCCTCGTTTTCTAGACCAATCGCCTGCGATATGCGCAAAATGCTCTGAAAGATATCGCTCAGGGATGAGGCGGACACCGCCAACTGCTGGGTAGCACGCGCGCAAGCCCCGCTTCGCTCGACATCACCCGGAGTCACCGCGCAAACTTCGCAATGCTCCTGCGTGATCAAGAGATCGGGACGCAATCTGTCAATCAACTCCGCATGCAGGTGATACAGCGGTTCG
>JBEEGK010000111.1:0-14363 GCA_041166845.1 Acidobacteriaceae bacterium | reverse complement strand
GGTTGAAGTGGCGCGTAATTTGGGAACCAGTTCACATTTGATTGACAGCTTCCGGAATATCAGGCCGGAATGGCTTGAGGGCGTCAAGACGATCGCTCTCACTGCCGGGGCATCCGCTCCTGAATGCCTGGTGGAAGAGGTAATCGAGTTCCTCGCCACGAGCGGTTTTAATAACGTGCAGGAGCTCGAAGTCATGCCCGAAAACGTTCGCTTTGGATTGCCGCCCGAAATCGTGCAGGCGATTGCGAGCGCACCGAGTCCGGTCAGCGCCGATTAATTGTCGGGCGATTTAAACATATGCCCGCTTAAAACATATGGAAGATAAATCCTCCCCTTATTTAGCGCCTGGAGCGCCGCAGCTTCACTTTGGAAAGATTGATGATCTCGGCAGCCGCGTCACCGCTGCCGTTCAAGGCGCGCGCCAGCAGCTTTTCTCGCAGCAACATCCCGAAGGCTACTGGTGTGGAGAGCTCGAAGCCGACAGCACCCTCGAATCAGATTACATTCTGCTGCACACGCTCTTGGGGACGGGAACCGCGGAGCGCTTCCGCAAAGCCGCAAACTACATTCTGCAACATCAAAATGAAGATGGTGGATGGAGCATTGTTGCGGGTGGACCGTCGAACATCAGCGCTTCCGTCAAAGCCGATTTTGGATAGAAGCTCGCGGGTTATACCGCTGAGCATCCGGTTTTAGCCCGGGCGCGCAAGAAGATTTTGGAGTTGGGCGGAGTAACCGAGGTGAACACCTTCACCAAGATTTACCTCTGCTTCTTCGGACAGTATGACTACGACGCTGTCCCCGCGATTCCTCCGGAAATCGTTCTTTTCCCTAACTGGTTCTGGTTCAATATTTACGAAATTTCGTCATGGTCACGCGCGATTTTGGTGCCGCTTTCGATCGCATACGCCAAGAAGCCCTTTAAAAAGATTCCTGATGAAGTTGGTGTCGAGGAATTATTTGCTGGCGGTCGTGATAAGTCGCGCATGCACTTACGTTGGGACAAGAAACTCTTCTCCTGGCGGAATTTCTTTTTGTCTCTTGATCGCCTGACCCATTGGTTTGAGCGGGTACACATCCGCCCGTTGCGTTCCATCGCCCTCAAAAAAGCCGAGAAGTGGATGCTTGAACGTTTTGAGATGAGCGACGGTCTCGGCGCGATTTATCCGTCGATGTTGAACGCAATTATTGCTTTGCGATGCTTGGGATACTCGGTGGACGATCCCCAGGTAATTCGTGCATTGGATGATTTCGAGAAACTTGGGATTGAAGAAGAAGACACGTTCCGCATGCAGCCCTGCAAGTCACCTCTTTGGGATACGGCCTACGCTCTGTTTGCACTGGGCGAAAGTGGTATCGCGCCGACCGACGAGCGCCTGGTGAAATGTGCGGACTGGGTGTTGCAAAAGCAGGTTCGTACCGTCGGCGACTGGAAAGTCAAAAACAAGAAGGGCCAGCCCGGAGGCTGGTACTTCGAGTTCAATAATGAGTTTTATCCCGACGTAGACGACAGCGCAATGGTCTGTCTCGCCCTCGATAAGGTGGAACACCCCAACGGTCGCTACCAGCGTGAATCGGTGCAGCGCGCAATTGATTGGATACTTTCCATGCAATGCAAGAACGGTGGCTGGGCCTCGTTCGATAAAGACAACGACCGAATGGTTTTTCAATACGTGCCATTCGCCGATCACAACGCCATGCTCGATCCTGCGACCGTGGACATTACCGGGCGCATTCTGGAAATGCTGGCGGCTTATGGATACGACAAGAACCACCCGGCAGTAAAAAAAGCGCTGCAGTTCATACGCGACGAGCAGGAGACCGACGGCTCTTGGTTCGGCCGCTGGGGAGTGAACTACATCTACGGCACCATGCAGGTGTTACGCGGCCTCGAAGCCATGGGCGTGGACGAGCATGAGCCTTATGTGCAGCAGGCTGCGGAGTGGCTTCGAATGTTCCAAAATCCCGACGGCGGCTGGGGAGAAACCTGCGGTTCTTACGACGATGCGAATACCAAGGGAGTTGGTCCCAGCACACCGTCACAGACGGCGTGGGCCATCATGGGATTACTGGCCGCCAACGATACTCGCAGTGACTGCGTGGCGCGCGGCATAGCGTATCTGTTGCGAACGCAAAATAAAGACGGTTCATGGGATGAACCGCATTACACGGGCACCGGCTTTCCGCGCGTGTTTTACCTGATGTACCACATGTATCGCCAATATTTTCCCCTGATCGCTTTGACCAGCTACAAAAAAATCACAGCCGGGGGCACGGCGACCCCATCGCGAGATCGCGGAGGTTTAAGTGCGGGGATTCCAAACCAGAATTTGATCGAGAATTTCGATAGGGAAGTTCAGGCCGAGTTTCTGTCTTCAGAATTTCGACCAAAGACTGGGTCTTGAGGGCTTTCGTAACAGGGGCCACGGGCTTTGTAGGCAGCCATGTCGCGCGAGTTTTAGCCGAGCAAGGCGCGGACCTGCGACTGCTGGTCCGTTCGAACAGCAATCCGAAAAACATCGAGGACCTGCGAGCGGACCGAGTAGTGGGTGATTTGTGCGACCCGGCGTCCCTGGAAAAGGCGATGTCGGGCTGCGATACGGTTTTTCATGTCGCGGCGGACTACAGGCTGTGGGTGCGCGATCCGGAGCAAATGTATTGTGCGAATGTGGAAGGGACCCGCGCAATCCTCGACGCCGCACGGCGGAACAGAATAGATCGCGTGGTTTATACCTCGAGCGTGGCAACCATGGGATTCCATAAAAATGTGCAACTGGCCGACGAAGACTCGCCGGTGTCGCTTGCAAACATGATCGGCCATTACAAACGATCCAAATTTTTAGCGGAAGAAGTCGCTATGGAAGCTGGACGCAGTGGACAGCATGTCGTAGTGGTGAATCCGACTACGCCGGTCGGAGAGCACGACATCAAGCCTACGCCCACGGGACGCATCATCCTCGACTTTCTGAAAGGAAAATTTCCCGCCTACGTGGATACTGGATTGAACCTGGTTGATGTGACAGAGTGCGCGCGCGGACATATTGCGGCCTTAGAGAAGGGATGCGGCGGCCAACGTTACATCCTCGGCGGCGAAAATCTGACACTGAAACAGATTCTGGACAAGCTGTCAGTTATTACCGGACTGCCTTCTCCGAGTATTAAAGTTCCTTATTGGGTAGCGCTCGCTACCGGAGTTGTGGACCAAGTTGTGACAGGCTACATCCGAGGACGCGAGCCGCGCGCGACCATTGACGCAGTACGTATGGGCCGCAAGAAGATGTTTGTGTCGTCCGCTAAAGCTGAGCGCGAGCTGGGGTGGAAGAACGTCCTGGTGGACGATGCGCTGCGGCGCGCGGCCCAGTGGTTTCAGAGCAACGGATATGTCAACGCCTAGAATCGCCATCGTTGCCGCGCTCGACCGCGAAGTGCGTCCGCTGGTCAAGAACTGGACTTCGACCTCGCGTGTCCATGAAGGGCGTTCCTTCAAGTTCTTCGAGCACGAATCTTGGGTGGTGGTATGCGGCGGCATCGGCGAAAATGCGGCCCGCAGGGCGACGGAGGCAGTGATCGCTCTTTATCATCCCCTGCAAGTGATGTCCGCAGGATTCGCGGGCGCACTGGATTCTAAGCTCAGAGTGGGTGACATTTTCGTTCCCGGTCGAGTTCTCGACGCCCGCGATTGCAGCACTGCGGAAACGATCACGGGAGGCGACGGAATTCTGGTGAGTATCTCTACCATAGCGGGAATAAAAGACAAGGCAAAGTTATCGGCCACCTTTGGGGCCCGGGCAGTAGATATGGAAGCGGCTGCGGTAGCCCGCGGAGCGCAAGCGCGTGGGATTCCCTTTTCTGCGGTAAAAGCGATCTCCGACGAAGCGGATTTCGAAATTCCGGCAATGAATGGCTTGGTAAGCGACGGGGCAATGCAAGGCCAGTTTCGAACGGGAAAATTCGCCGCCTTTGCACTAATTCGCCCATGGATGTGGCCGAGTTTAATAGCCTTGGCCAGAAACAGTTCCAAGGCCTCCCGGACGCTTTGCAGTTGGCTTGCAGAATACGATCCAAAATTGCGGATTGAAGACCCTCAGTCGCATCTAATAACTGCGGGAAATGCTCTGAAATAAAAAATGGCAAATCAAACTACTACAGTTATTGAAAACGAGGGCAAGATTGTTTCGATCCCCGCCACCATGCAAGCAGCCGTCTATCGCGGCAAGAACGACGTACGCATGGAGACTGTCTCAGTGCCGAAGATTGGCGCTGGCGAGTTGCTCATCAAAGTTCATACCTGCGGTATCTGTGGCACCGACCTGAAGAAGATTTCCACTGGCTCTCATTCCGCTCCCCGCATCTTCGGACACGAAACTTCCGGCATCGTTGCCGCCATCGGTGAGGGCGTAGATAATCTCCAGGCCGGCGATCGCGTCGTCGTCTTTCACCACATCCCATGCCGCGAGTGCTACTACTGTCGCCACAGTACTTTCGCGCAGTGCGAGACTTATAAGAAAGTTGGCTGCACCGCGGGATTTGAGCCCTCTGGCGGTGGATTCGCAGAGTACGTCCGTGTGATGAACTGGATTGTGCGTGAAGGCACGGTCCGCATTCCCGATAACGTTTCGTACGACCAGGCAAGCTTTCTCGAACCCTCAAACACCGTCATGAAAGGAATCGAAACCTTACGCCTCCGGCAGGAAGAGACGGTTTTGGTGATTGGACAGGGCCCAATCGGTATCTTATTGGCCGGATTAGCACAGCGTGCCGGGGCTTCCGTAATCACTTCCGATTTGCATGAGCAGAGGCTTACAATATCTAGAGGATTTGGTTTAACGAATGGTATCAATGCGTCCCGCAGCGACGTTGTCCGCGAGATTCGCAAGCAGACAGAAGGCCGCGGAGCCGATGTGGCGATCCTTGCGGTCGGAGGCGACAGCTTGATCCGCACCGCAATGGACGCCGTAAGACCCGGCGGCCGGGTGTTGTTATTCTCGCAGACCGTTCGCGGAGAGGCGACCATTGATCCGGCAGCCGTATGCGTTGACGAGAAGACGCTGCTGGGTTCTTACAGCGCGTCCGTTGACTTACAGGAAGCATCGACGAAGTTTGTGATGGGCAAAGAAATGGATCTTGAGAAATTGATCAGCCACCGGTTCCCGCTATCGCGCAGCCTGGAAGCCTTGCATCTCGCTGCTCATCCGCAGGCCGATTCGATGAAAATCGTGATTCAGCCCGGCCAGGATTGGGAAGAAAATGGGGAAGGAAGCTTAGCGTGAACGGAAAAATGACCGCCGCAGTCCTCTATGGTAAAGAGGATGTGAAGATCGAGAAAGTTCCGATCCCACGCGTCAGCGAGGGAGAGGTACTGGTCAAAGTACAGGTCGCACTGACCTGCGGAACCGATTTAAAGGTTTATCAGCGCGGTTACCATGCGCGCATGATTGTTCCCCCCGCGCTGTTTGGTCACGAATTGGCGGGAGTGATCGAAGAAGTCGGCCCCGGGGTTCGTGGATTCAAGAAGGGAATGCGAGTAGTGGCGTTGAACTCCGCGCCCTGCCAGATGTGTTTTTATTGCTCTAAGCATCAGGAAAATCTGTGCGAGGATTTGTTATTCAATAACGGCGCCTATGCTGAGTACATTCGCATCCCGCGCCGCATTGTAGAGAAAAATATGCTGGCTGTGCCTCCTCACGTGAGTTATGAGGAAGCGGCCATGACCGAGCCACTGGCTTGCGTTCTGCGCGGCCTGCACGAGACCGGCGTTGAAATTGGCGACACTGTCACGGTCATCGGCGGCGGTCCCATTGGTTTGATGTTTGTCCAGGTCGCGAAAGCGGTCGGATGCAACGTGATCTCGGTGGTCAAGCGAGATTCTCAAGTGGAAGCGGCCCGGCATATGGGCGCTCACGAAGTTGTGCAGATCACGAAGGTGAAAGACCCGGTTGATGCGGTGCGAGCGCTTTCTCCGGACAAGCGCGGCAGCGACGTAGCAATTGAAGCTGTGGGACGTCCAGAAGCGTGGGAATGGGCGATTGATATGGTGCGCAAGGGCGGCACAGTGAATTTCTTTGGGGGATGCGCCAGCGGAACGAAGGTCCAGCTTGATACCAACCGTCTGCATTATTCCGAGGTGACGCTAAAGGCGACCTTCCATCACACCCCGGAAACGGTCCGCAAGGCATTTGCTCTCATTGCCGAAAAGAAGGTCCGTTCCACCGACTACATTACGGGAGAAGCGCCGCTCTCGCGCTTGCAGCACGTCCTGCAGCACATGTTGAACCGTAATGGCGATATCAAAACGGCTATTATTCCTGGACACTAAAATTTCAACCACAGTGCATTTCGGAACCGCTCATGCGGCGATTCTGAGGGCTGAAAACGCAATCGCGGGGAGAATCCTTTGACGATGTCGAACGTTGCAAGCAGCGATTCCCCGGCTGCTATTTCTTCCGCGACCGCATCAGGCTGGAACAGACTTCCCGCCGAATACGCTATTCCGGACAAGGCACCAACCCTCGACGAAGCGAGAGAATACTGCCGGCGGCTCGCTCGCTCGCACTACGAGAATTTCTCGGTGGCAACGTGGTTTCTGCCTCGCCAGCTGCGGCAACATTTCTGCAACGTATACGCTTACTGCCGTATTTCCGATGATCTCGGAGACGAAGTCGGCGATCCGGCGTCCTCGCTACAATTGCTCGATCAGTGGGACGCCCAGCTCGATGCCTGTTACGGCGGAAGTCCGAGGCATCCGGTATTCGTTGCCCTTGCGGAAACAGTGCGCGAGTTTGATATTCCCAAGCAGCCTTTTGCTGATTTGCTGAAAGCATTCCGTCAGGATCAATACATCAATCGCTACTCGACGTTCGAAGATCTGGTTGGATACTGTCAATTTTCCGCGAACCCGGTAGGGCATCTGGTGCTTTATCTCTGCGGTTATCGTGACCCAGCACGGCAGGCGCTTTCGGATTACACTTGCACCGCGCTTCAACTCGCCAATTGTTGGCAGGACGTTAGCGTGGATTACGCTAAAACAAGAATTTATTTGCCGCTTGAAGACCTTGCCCGTTTTGAAGTGAGCGAAGAGGATATTTCCAAGCAGCGAAATACTGCGGCCTTCTGCGCGATGATGCGCTTCGAAGTTGCGCGAACTCGCGACTGGTTTCAGAAGGGACGTCCGCTGATCAAAAAAGTAAACCGTGAGCTCGCCGTGGACCTCGACTTGTTTAGCTGCGGAGGAGAGGAAATCCTCAATGCCATCGAGCATCAGGGATTCAACGTTCTCGGGCGTCGCCCGGCGATTTCAAAGTTTCGTAAGCTCAGTCTGGTTGCACAGGCCGCGCTAGAGAAGTTCCTGTGAGCACTGCGGTGCAGCAGGCTTCGTCGCAGGCTGTTCCGCCCGCATCCCAGTTGGCTGTCGCGTACTCGGTCTGCCGTAGCATCACCCGCCGTTCGGCTAAAAATTTTTATTACGGATTTCTGGTATTGCCGCGCGCCAAACGCCAGGCTTTGTGTGCGGTGTACGCGTTTATGCGTAAATGCGATGACATCGCCGACGATCCTATATTGCCTATATCTGTGCGACGGCAGAAGCTCGAAACGTGGCTGGAGGCTTTTCACCGCGTAGATTCCGGAGAAGCCACCGACGACCCGATTCTGCTCGCGCTCGTCGATGCCCAGCGTCGCTTTGGAATCAGAGTAGGGCTGCTCGATGAATTGGCCTACGGCACGGCGATGGACGTGGAAGATGAAGCTTTGCGGGAATTTGCGGGCGGTCAGGCCGCGACCAACTCAGCTGAGGGTCTCGTCCCGCTTTACAAAACTTTCACCGATCTTGAGCGCTATTGCTACCGGGTCGCGTCCGTCGTAGGTTTAGTTTGCATAAAAGTTTTTGGCTACCGCGATCCTGCTGCGGAAACCCTGGCCGAGCGCTGTGGGCTGGCTTTCCAACTTACCAATATCATCCGGGATGTGAAGGAAGATGCCGCCATGGGACGTGTGTATCTTCCGGAAGAAGATCTTGCGCAATTCGGTGTTGCCGCCTCGGAACTGGGCAGCGGCACAGCATCCCGCTTCGCACCGCTGCTGGCGATGGAAGCTGACCGCGCTCGCGAATACTATCGTTCCGGAGATGAACTGATCCCTTTTGTGGACGAAGACAGCCGGCCTGCCCTCTGGGTCTTGATCACGATTTATCGAACACTTTTAAAGAAAATCGCGTCCCGGCAGTACGACGTATTCAGCGAGAGAATTTCCTTGCCTCTGCATGAGAAGCTGAGCATTCTGGCCAAAGGCTTCCTGAAGCGCATCACGTAACAATAACGAAGATGAGCGCGACTTCGAATGTGCATTCTCGAACTGGTGACGGAAAACAACTTTCAGTGACGGTGGCTGTCATCGGAGGTGGCCTTGCCGGACTCGCTGCGGGATGCGCTCTCGCCGACAACGGCTGCCGCGTCACTTTATTCGAGCGTCGCCCTTATCTTGGAGGCCGTGCATCTTCTTACCAGCATCCTGGCACCGGCGAAGTCGTGGACAATTGTCAGCATGTGGTTCTCGGCTGCTGCACTAATCTCATTCAGTTCTATAAGACGTTAGGCGTAGAAAACAAAATCCGCTGGTTCGATGCACTGAACTTTATCGAGCCAGGGGGACGAACTTCTGTCCTTGAACCGTCCTCGCTGCCAGCGCCTCTTCACACGGCGCCAGCGTTCATGCGGGCGGGCTGGCTAAATCTCGCTGACAAACTTTCGATTGCGCGCGCCATGGCTGTACTGGCTCCTGCGACGCCGAAAGATAATGGAGAGCCTTTCCTTCACTGGCTGAAACGGCACGGGCAAACCCGGCGCGCCATAGATCGCTTCTGGAAGACGGTGCTCATCAGTGCGTTAAACGAAGATCTGGATCGCGTGTCGGTGCCTTACGCTGCCCAAGTCATACGAGAATCTTTTCTCAAGTCGGCCGGTGCTGGACGCATGGGCGTGCCGACCGTTCCGTTGACCGAACTCTACAGTGTTGCTGGCAATTACATAGAAGCGCATGGCGGAGAGATCTGTCTGCGTGCAGGCGTTGAGTGTTTCACAGGCGAGGACGAGGGAATGACGCTGACAGTCGCTGGAGAAACCTCCCGATTCGACTTCATGATATCGGCCATCCCTTTCGATGGTCTGTCTCATTTATTGCCAGCGACTGCCGCCGCTGAGCCTTTAAAGCAAGAATTAAGACAATTCGAGACTTCCCCTATCACTGGAATCCACTTGTGGTTCGATCGCCAAATTACTGATCTGGATCACGCGGTACTCTTGGACCGCACGATTCAGTGGATGTTTCATAAATCCAAATTGCTCGAGCATCGTTCGACGGGAGACGGCAGCTACGTCGAGTTGGTAGTCAGCGCTTCTAAGTCTCTGGTGGAAAAGTCGCGTGCTGAGATCATCGAGTTGGCGCTGCGCGAAGTGCGCGAGTTTTTCCCCGGCGCGGCCGATGCCAAGTTGGTCAAATCAACTGTAATCAAAGAAGTGCATGCAACTTATTCTCCGCGGCCCGGCGCCGATCTGTTCCGGCCGAAAACGGAAACAGTTTGGCCACGCATTTTTCTGGCCGGTGACTGGACCGCCACAGGCTGGCCCGCCACCATGGAAGGGGCAGTCCGCAGCGGCTATATCGCCGCCGAGGCCGTGGCCCGCGCCGCCGGGCTGACGAAGACCAGCTTCGTCGTTGGCGATCTCAAGGCAACGGGGCTTATGCGGCTGTTTGGGTGACCTGCCTCTGCGTTTCTATTCCACTTTCTTCCTGGCCGTCTCATGTGTTAGCTTCACTCGCAACCATCCTGATGCATTCCTTCTTCCAAAAGCGCAAAGCCCCTCCGGTGATCGTGGAGACTCCGTCCGAAATACCTGATCTGAATGGAGCTGATGTAGCTGCTGTTTTCTATGGCCAACGCATGGGAGGAGACTTCTACGAATTTGTGCGCGTGAGCCCGGTACGCGTGCTCTTTGGGCTATTGGATCTCGCGGGACGGCGCGACGAAAACCGGAGCATTCTCGGAGCAGCGAAGGAAACCTTCCGCAGCTCCGGGCAAAAGCTATTCTCCAACCATGACCTCAATGAAGCGGATGCGATGGCCGAGCTCTGTATCGAACTCAACCTCGGAATCATGAAGGCAGCCGGGGTTCGCAGTTGCCCGGCTTTTTTGGGATGTTTCAACGAAGATGTGGGGACCGTTTGTTATACGAACGCCGGACACACGCCCGGTCTCCTGCGCGACGAAAAGGGAATTAGCGAACTTCCCGCCACAGGCCTGCCGCTTGGGCTTTTTTCTCACACTACACGCGAAGCGCCGACGGTTGGAATGGCGCGCGGCGGCATCATGATGGTGGTGTCTCGGGGAGTGGTCGAAGGACACTACAAGGGCGAGGAGTTTGGACTGGGGCGCGTGAAGGACGTTCTCCAAACTACTCACGCTAGCGGCGCGAGAGAACTGGGATTGACGGTTCTGGACGGGGTGAAGCAATTCATGCACACCCCTCCCACACACAACGATGTGACAGCGCTGATATTGACGCGAACCTAGCGAAGTGATTGTTCAGCGATCTTTACAATCAGGGAAAAGTTATGCCGCCAGCAGAATCACGCCACCCGCAACCGAAAGGGCGGCAATCCAGCGGCGATGGTCCACGCGCTCGCCCAGAAATATTTTCGCGGCGACTGCATTCGCGATAAATGTAAGCGCCGCCGCTGCAGGACCCACAAGGCTTACGTCAGCCCAGGAAAGCGCGAACAGCAAGCTGTAAAAGGCGGCTGTCATCGCCAGGACGCCGGCTACAAACGACGGATTGCGCAAAATCAATCTAAGCACAGTGAGCAGGTTAGTTCGCTTCCAAACCTCGCCCACGTCTCCCACTTGCTTCATGGCGCGAGAGAGCAAAACATCTCCCGTCGAAGACGCCAAAACTATCGCGGTGATCGCAGACCAGGTATATAGCTGTTTCATCGCGGTTTCCCGACCAGATCGCGACGCTCTGAGCTGGAACTCTTAACCGGAGCATCGGAGACATAGTCGTCGCCTTCCAACTTCGCTGTGGGAATAGAATGCTCCGTCAACGCAGGCCCTTGCGTGACAAATCCAACTCCGCCAGAGATCAGAAGAATCCCCAGCCATCGCATCGGTGAAACCTGCTCGTGTAATAGGAACTTCGCTATGAGCGCCAGCAGCACGTAGCCAAGTGACGTTGCAGGTAGCACGTACGTCAAATCCGCCCAGGAAAGAGCGGCCATGTAAGTGGCAAAGAAGCCCAGAAGAAACAAAATCCCCAGGACTACCCAGGGATTTCGAATACTCAGTATCACGCTTGAAAGGTGATGAAGTGAAACGCTGCCCACTTGTTTCATGCCGTGGGAGAGCAGTGAATCGCCGATGGCCGCAAACAGGGTTACACCGGCTAACACCAGATACTTGCGAAAGGTCACACCTTAATACCTACGCCTTGACCGGCTCTGCGGCAGCTGCGGTCTGGTCATTGTGGCGTTTATCTTTTACCCACTTGTGCCGCATTGCACGCGTCTTTAGGAATGCTTTGGCTTCTTTGTAAAGACGCTTGCGGTCGCCGCTGTGGAAAGCTGCTTTCCTGAGAATGCGGTAGATCGCCTTCGGCCGGAAATAATATTCATCGTAGAAATGGTGAACCGCGTCGAGGATTTCGTCCGCCGGCAGTCCCGGGTATTGGATGTGGGCAAGCTGGTGTCCGCCTTCGTCCACCATTTTTGTGTCCTTAACCATGAAGCCATTCGTCACCGCGTAATCGTAAAGTTCGGTTCCCGGATAGGCATGAGCAACCGACACCTGAATGGTTTCAACATCCAGTTCTTTAGCGAAGTTGATGGTGTTGCGAATCGTGTCGCGGGTCTCACCCGGTAATCCGAGAATAAAGTCGCCGTGGATGACCAGCCCCAGTTTGTGACAGTCTTTGGTGAACTGGCGGGCGCGTTCGATTGTTGCACCCTTCTTGATGTTCTTAAGAATTTGCGGATCGCCCGACTCGTATCCCACGATCAACAGGCGGCAGCCTGCCTCTTTCATCGCCTTCAGAGTCTCGTAGTCGGTGGTAACACGCGAGGTGCAAGACCACGTGAGTTTTAGTGGTTTTAGCTTGGCGCACAGCTCGACGGTGCGGGCCTTCTGAATGTTGAAAGTGTCATCGTCGAAGAAAAACTCTCTAACGTACGGCCAATACTCTTTGGCTTTCGCCATTTCAGCCGCAACGTCATCGGTGGATCGTTTGCGCCAAGCGTGTCCGCTGGTGGTTTGCGGCCACAAGCAGAACGTGCATTGTGCCGGGCACCCGCGAGTGGTGTAGAGCGAAACGTACGGATTGAGCAGGAAGGGAACGTTGTAGCGCCGGACGTCCAAATCACGCTTGTACACGTCGGTGACGTGCGGCATGGCGTCAAGGTCCTGCATCTGCGCGCGGTCGGGATTATGTACCACGGCGCCGTTCTTCAAATACGAAATTCCCTGAATTTCCTCGAGCGGCTTGCCCTGGGCAAACTCAACCACGGAATAGTCGAATTCCTTACGGCAGACAAAATCTATCGCAGGGCCATCCTTCAAGGCGCGCTCGGGAAGCACGGTCACGTGCGGACCAACGAAGGCAATCTTAATACTTGGATTCGCATCTTTAATCTTCTGCGCCAGCCGAATGTCGCCAGGAAACCCAGGCGTGCTAGTGTAAAGAACCATGAACTCGTACTCACGCGCGATGTTGATCGTCTCTTCTGCTGAGACGTAGTGCGGCGGAGCGTCGAGCAAGCGTGCGCCCTCCAGCATCCCGGCTGGGTAAGCGAGCCACACGGGATACCAGTAGGACTCGATTTCGCGAGTCGCCGGCCAACGGGAACCAGCTCCACCGTCAAAGTTCTCGAAAGATGGGGGATTGAGGAACAGTGTCTTTAAAGGCATAATTTTGAATAACTTATATTAACATCCACCGAAGCGCTGGTGCTATCCGACGAACCAGTTCGATAATTCTTCCGGCGTCGCCAGCAGCGGCTTGTCAAGATCCTGGACTTTGGTTAAGCCTCTATCTTAGTTGGACTTGCGTTACTGGAACAACGCCACTCCGGTAAACGGTCATTTGTGGCACTGAGCAGGGGGAATGCTCCAGTGGGCGGTACCCTCAAAACCGGCGAAAAAGCCGGAAAATCTAAGCGAGAAACGTTATTTCCCCGCGATCGCGTTCCCATCCGCAGTTTCTGCCTGAACTGCCTCCGCTTTCAGCGGCTCGCCCTTGACCCATGGCTCCAACTCCCGCGTGGCCCGAAGCAAAAGGATGCGAGCTTTTTGGACTTCAAAATTAGCTTCTTGAAGACTGTTGTAACGTTCCGTGGCTTGCGTCCGCGCTTCGTCCGCGTCGTGAAGGTGTGCGCTCCCCGCGTCCAGACGAACTTTGATTGCATCCAGATTCGCGCTTGCAACCTGGTAAGAGAGGTCAGCGACCTCCTGCGCCGCCGCGAGCTGGTCCACAGCACGCTGCAATCTCATCGTCTCTTCGGAAACCTGGTTTTTCGTTACCTCGATCTGCTTTTTCGCGTGCAACGCTTCGGCATCAGCGGCCTGCGCGTGTGCATGCTGTGAAGGATTGACGAACGGAAAACGCATAACGATTCCCACGGTCGCATTGTGTTGCTGAAAACTTCCACTACGAAAATACTTTTCATAGTTATTGAAGCTCGCCAGCAGCGCATACTGAGCGGCGAAATCAATGGTCGGCCACAGCGCTCTATGCTCACCGCGTGCGCGAAAGCCCTGCGCGATGGAATGTTCCGTCACTGCCTGCACGGCAAGATTGCTCTGGACGGCCTTTTGCGCAAGATCATCTTCGCTCTTGATTTCTGGGAGCGGGGGAATCGAGTCTTCCACGGTTTCAATCGAAACTGCGGGGAGTCCGGTCAACTGCGAGAGACGGTTGCGCAGAATGGCGATCGCTCCGGCGGCTTCAGTAATTCGCAGATGCGCCCGCGCGGTCGCAAGGCGGGCTTGATTGCGCGTCAGAGGACTGTCTATGCTCTCGGCGATCCGGTTTTCAACAATCTGTTCCGCAGTTCGTGCGTCGCCTTCGTCTTGCTTCAAATGATCATTGAGGCGCTCCCACTTGCTGAGCTCCGCATAGGCTAGGACAGTGTCCTGTATGACTTGTTCACGAACGTCTTTGGCCTGAGTTGAACTCGCCTGCCACTCTGACTTGGCGGCACGCACAAAATCGCGCAGCGACGGGTTGATCAACGCCGACTGCGAAGTCAGGTTCACAATCGATGGAGCGGAACCTTCCAGGCTAAGAGGGTAGCCCCAGCTCTTTCCCAGACCTGATCCAACC
>JBEEGK010000110.1:0-9043 GCA_041166845.1 Acidobacteriaceae bacterium | reverse complement strand
CGTCCGAACTCGAATTTCGTGTCCGCGATAATGATTCCTTTTTGAAGGGCGTACTTTGCCGCCTTGCGATAAATACCCAAGGTAAGGTCGCGCAATTTTTCACTGGTCTCGCACCCTAGCATCTTTTCCATGTGTGAAAAGGGAATGTTCTCATCATGCCCGGTGGCAGCCTTGGTTGCAGGAGTGAAAATCGGTTCTGGCAATTGATCGGATTCTTTCAGTCCTGCTGGTAAACTAATGCCGCACACGCTGCCGTTGGTCTTGTATTCCTTCCATGCGGACCCGGAAATATATCCGCGGACAACACACTCGACCGGGAACATCTCCGCGCGCTTGACGAGCATGGAGCGGCCCTGCAACTGAGCGGAATATTTCTGGACGTTGGATGGATATTGCTCCACGTCGGCAGTAATCAAATGATTCGGTACCAGCGAGCGAAGGAACTCGAACCAAAAAAGTGAGAGTTGTGTCAGCACCCGGCCCTTATAGGGAATTCCGGTTGCCAGAACATAATCGAACGCGGAAATTCTGTCGGTGGCTACAAACAGGAGTTGATCGCTGCCGAGCTGGTAAACGTCTCGCACCTTACCGCTGGCGTGGAGGTTGAGTTCTGGAAAATCAGTTTGCAGAAGAACGGGATTTAAGAGTTCGGATTTCATGTTTGAATTTTACAGGCAGGAAACGTCGCGTATTCTAGCGTGCCAGAAATATTTGTCAACGGCTTAAGTTTACAGTCAAGGCTGGAGGAATTTTAGTTTGCTAAAATTTATTGACAATCAGAGTGGTCCCGTGAAACGGCTCGACTGGCGCGGTTTTTCAGGAAGGCTAGTTGTGGAAAACCAGGAAAAGCGCGCGAGGCGATGAAGTTTTCTAAAAGCGAAGCCGGTAATCGAAATTAATCATGAATGAAAATTAATCTTGGCTTCGATCAGGCTCAGAGTTTTTTCAACTTAAGCAGTCGCACCGAATCGCACCGAAACGAGCTTCGAGACTCCTGGCTCTTGCATGGTCACTCCGTAGAGCACAGGGGCGATGCTCATGGTCTTTTTGCTGTGGGTGATGAGGACGAATTGAGTCTGTACACTCATCTCCTTTACAAGTTCCGTGAAGCGTCCGATGTTTGCTTCATCCAAGGGTGCATCTACTTCATCCAGAATGCAGAAAGGACTCGGCTGGTATTGGAAAATGCCGACCAGAAGCGCCAAAGCTGTAAGCGCCTTTTCGCCTCCCGACAGCAGAAGAACATTCTGTAGCTTCTTTCCCGGAGGCGAAGCCACGACATCAATACCACTCTCCGCGCTGTTTTCCTCGTCCGTCAAGCGCATGAAGGCGTGGCCGCCAGCGAACAACTTGCGGAATGTGAGTTGGAAGTTTTCGTTGATGGTATGAAAGGCTTCTTCGAACTTCTGCCGCGAGAATGTATCAATCTCTTTGATGGTCGCGTGCGTGTTCTCAATGGATTCAAGCAAATCTTTACGCTGCGCTTCCAGGAAGGCGTGCCGCTCTGAAGTCTCGCGAAATTCTTCCAGTGCCATCATGTTCACCGGACCCGTGGCGTCCAGCCGGGTACGTATGTCGCGGTAAATCTCGTCTTCAATCGTTAGTTGCTCATCGGCGACAATCGGAATGGTCGAATCACTCATCAGATCGTGCCGCTCCAGGCCCAGCTCGTTCATGCAAGTGTCGGACATGTACTGCGCGTCAGATTGCAATTTCGCGCCAGCCGCGGAAAGCTCTGCACGCTGATCGCGACGACTGTCGAGTACCTGCCTCGCGATACGCAAGTCCACTTCAATTTCGGCAAGCCGCGCTCGTACTTCTCCGGTTTCGCCTTGCAAGAGTCCGTCTTTTTCCCTACCTGCGTTTTGCTCCGACTCGAGCTCCACCAGCCTGGCGGCGATGCTCATATTCTCGTTTTCGCGCTGGAGCTTTTCCGTGGCGGAAGATCCAATTTGAGCGCTTACTGTGTTCGTCCGCTCCTGCAACTCACTGACAAGGGACTCGATTCGCTCCAGCACCGAGGCGGCTGACCGATGCCGCTCCTCGACCGTCGCGACGCGTGCCATATACTGAGCGGCCGTCTGAGCCGCGTCATCACGTTGTTGGCGCAATCTCGCTAGCTGTTCGCCTGCATTGGCAGCGGCAACTTCGAGTTCTCTCTTTTGTGCCTCCGCGGAATCAATGTCTGTCTGATACCGTACGATCGCTGCATCCTGTTCCGTTCGCTCCAAAGTCAAAAGACCTAATTCTGTCTGCCAGGTGTTGAGTCGTTCAACAACTCTCGACATCTCCGCATCGAGTTGCCGCAACATGTGGCCCGAGGTCATGGTCCGCTTTTCTGCGTCACGCTTTTCGTTTTCCAGACGATCGAGCAGGGAAGTGAGTTCCTTGATTTCACGACCTAAGGTAAGAACTCGGAGTTCCTCATGGCGCAGAGCCTCTTCGAGCTCGCCGACCAGTTTCATCACGTCGCGCAACTCGCGCTTCATGGATAGCGGGCCTTCGGTGCGCTGTTTTCCTCCAGTTACCGTGACATTGTGAAAACATTCTCCTGACTGGGAGAGAAAAAATGCATCCGGATTCTCGAGCGCCAGCTCACGTCCCAGCCCCGCATCGGGGACGATGTATCCGTCGCGTAGCTTCGGCAGAATGACTTCGAGAGATTTTCCAAACCCATCAAGCACGCGAATCGTGCTTTTCAAAGGAACAATAGATTGCCCAGGCGGGGCTTGGTGCACGGCTTCGTCCACGACAAAAGAGAACTTTGCCTGCGAGTCTTCAGGATGGACGAGAAAAGTCGCACGTCCGTTGACGTCTGTACGTAACAGACGCAAGCCTTCATCGGCAGCGTCCCAGGATTTCACGACGATGTAATTCAATTCATCGCGCAGAAAATCTTCCACCACGCCTTCGTATCTGCCCTCAACTTCCAGGAAGTCGGCGAGCACTCCGACAGGGGCCAGCCCGCCCTGCATTCCGCCGGACTGGAACAGCCGCCGCACGGATTCGGTGGAGTAGCCATGTTCCGCGATCACCGCTTCCAGCGATCCACGCTTTCCTAGTGCGGTGGCGAACTCCGCACGCAAACCATCGAGATGGTTCTTCGCCTCCGTCTCTTCCCGGCGCTTGCATTCGAGTGAATCCCTGGAGCGCGTGATTTCTTCGTTTAATCCGTGCAGATGTTGAGAAGCGGATTCGAAGTCCAGTGCAGTCTGTCCTCTTTGCCCGCCGAACGCGTGTACCTGCCCAGTGGCTGTTTCGATCTCGGCTCGCAGACGGAGCGACTCGCGATCCACCGCTGCCCTGCGTTCTGAGGATTGCGTCAGTAGATTGCGCAAATCAGAAGCCTTGGCTACCACTTCCATGATTGCGTAGCGGGATGACTCTTGTTGCCGCTCGAGCTCCGCCAGCGCGTTGGCAGCCTCTGACACTCGTAGCTGACATTGCGCTAGTTCCTGCTGCGCCGCAGCTACATCTGCCGCCGCTGTTTCGAGAACCCGACGATTTGAGTCTCGTTCGCTTTGCAAAGTAGCCAGGCGAACCTGTGCCTGCGCCAGCTCGGCGTCGTAGGACGCGGAGCGCACCACTAATTCGTCGCAGCGTTCTTCGTTGTGGCGGCGTTGTGCGATGGCGCGATCGGTCTCAAGCTGGATTTGAGTCAGCCGCTCCCGATTTTCGCGGAGCTCGGCTTCGATGACGTATCCACGTTGCGTGCGCGTAGCATGTTCCACTTCAGAACTCTGAATCGCCTCGGAGCGCTGGCGCATTTCCTCGGACAGGGAATTGATCTGATTTGCAATCCGCGCGCTCTCGGAATCGAGTTGCGCGAACTTGCTGGCTAGAACGATGCGCAGTTTGGCCCGCATCTCGTCGCGCAATTTGGCATACCGCTCGGCTTTGGACGCCTGCCGCTTCAGCGAATTCATCTGGCGGGTAACTTCCTCGAAGATGTCGTTTACGCGCGATAAATTCTGTTTAGCATCTTCGAGACGAGCTTCTGCCAGACGCTTCTTAGTCTTGAACTTTGTGATTCCAGCCGCCTCTTCGATAATCGCGCGGCGGTCGGTAGGACGGCTGCTTAGAATTTGACCAATGCGCCCCTGCTCAATGAGCGCGTACGATTCGGGCCCCAAGCCGGTGCCCATGAATAATTCCTGGATGTCGCGCAAACGGCACAACCTGCCGTTGAGAAGATATTCGCTGTCTCCAGATCGAAAAAGGCGTCGAGTGACGACAATCTCGCCCGCTTTGAATTGCTGCTGAAACTTCCGTCGCCTGATCTTTAACACTACCGACGGGCCGCTTACCTGACCTTCTGCCTTCTCATCGTCGTCATCGCCTGATGGCATTTCCGGAGCCAAGCTATCACCGGATTGCTCGCCAGCCTGTGCTTCAATCTCTTCCGTTCGCCCGGGCTGCGCCTCTTCCGTCAGGCGATCCGTTTCTTCCGCCGCGTGCGCCCGCACTTCGGCTTCATCCCAGTCGCTTACCTCGCCATTCGATCCAAGCCCAGTCAGTTCATTCTGAACTTCGATTTCGGTTGCATTGTGGGCGTCGGGGCCGCTGTATGTTTCCGGATCAATGAGCATCAGCGAAACTTCCGCCATGCCATTAGGCTTCCGGTCGCGAGTGCCCGCGAAGATTACGTCTTCCATACGTGCGCCGCGTAAGGTTTTGGCGGACTGTTCTCCCAACACCCAAGAGATGGCGTCGGAGATGTTCGACTTTCCGCATCCATTCGGTCCGATGATCGCCGCCACCCCGTCACCGTGAAACTTGAGTTCGGTGCGATCGCAGAAGGACTTAAAACCCAGAATTTGTAGTTTTTTTAATTTGAGCAACTTCTCTCCTTAACGGCTATGCATTCGCATTGGCTTTCAAAATGCAGAACCCGTTGGCTGCGCTGGCTGGGGCGCGGTGCTCGTCACACAAGACCGAAACGGTGTTAACTAAAGCGATTCGTCCCTCGGAATCGGAGTAGAAACCGCGATTTAGTCCATTTCGGAGCTCACAGATTGCACCTACTCTAACGGCGAAATTACGCCGGGGTCAAGCATTAAAACACCATATATTGTACGGCCTTAGCGATAACCACCGCATTTTGCACCCACTATGCAGCATTGGCGGCAGAATGGACGTGAGGAAAAAAAGGAAGGGAGAATGGCGAGAGCAGGATTAGGCTACCGCGCGCCTCGGTAGGACGCAATCATAAAAACGGCGGCTATGAGTTTGTAGGAATCCTTCGTTGTCTCGCCGCCTTCCTCGAGGATGACAAGACTAAGCGCTTCTCACCATAAGCGAAGGACCTATGCATTCCTTCCCAGGAAATCCTATTTCTCGCCCAGCTTTTCGAAGAAAAGGCAGATTGATTCAATTCCACGATGGAAGTTTGGAATGTGGAATTTCTCGTTAGGTGCATGCAGATTGTCGTCCGGCAATCCGAAACCCATCATCACGCTGGGAATCTTGAGCACATCCTGAAAATCGGTGACGATCGGAATTGATCCCCCTGATCGAATAAAGACGGTGTCTTTCTTGAAGACCTCACGCATTGCCTCAGTAGAGGCGGTCACATATTTGTTGTCCGTTCCAACCACGCATGCCGGACCTTTGCTCCACACTTTGATATTGGTCCGGATTCCCTTAGGTGTGAGTTTTTTTACGAAGTTGGAGTAACGCTTAAATATGTCGTCGGGATCTTGATTGGGGACCAGCCGCATGGAAACTTTGGCTGAAGCCTTGGCAGGGATCACTGTCTTCGCGCCAGGCGCGGTGAAGCCTCCCGGCATCCCATGTACTTCGAGTGTCGGACGTGCCCACGTTCTATAGAGCACAGAAAAACCCGGCTCACCGGTCAGAGTGCTCGATCCTACCTCGGTTTTTCGGTAATGTTCCTCGCTAAAGGGAAGTTTTTTCCACGCCTTTAGCTCGTCTTTGCTCGGCGCTTTCACCTTAGAATAGAAACCCGGTATCAAGACCCGTCCTTTAGTGTCCTTAAGTTTGCTGATGATTTCAATCAAAGCAAATAATGGATTCGGAGCAGCGCCACCATACATGCCGGAGTGTAAATCTGTCTTCGCGCCAAAGGCCTCAATCTCGGTATAGACAAGGCCACGTAACCCCACACAGAGTGTTGGGAGATCAGGAGCAAATAATTCGGTGTCGCAGACCAGAGCGAAATCAGCCTTGAGTTTTGCTTTTTCCTTCCGCACATAAGCGGCGATGGATTCTCCCCCGACTTCTTCTTCTCCTTCGATCAGCACCTTTACGTTGATCGGAAGCTTGCCGTTGTGGCCTTTCATGAGAGCTTCCAGGGCTTTTATCTCCATCCAAAGCTGGCCCTTATCGTCCACTGCTCCGCGGGCGTAGATGTTGTTGTTTCGCTCAGTGGGTTCGAACGGAGGCGTGATCCATTCATCGAGCGGCTCAGCGGGCTGAACATCGTAGTGCGCATAACAGAGCACGGTCGGCTTGCCGGGCGCGTGTAGCCAATCGGCATATACCAGTGGATGGCCTTTGGTCGGAATCAGCTCCACATGCTCGAGGCCGATGCGCTTGAGTTCGGCGGAGACGTACTCAGCAGCTTTGCGGACATCGGGCTTATGTTCATCGAGGGTGCTGATGCTGGGAATGCGAAGAAGGTCTTTCAGCTCGTTTAAAAATCGCTGCTGGTTTGCTTTTGCGAAGTCCACTGCCGGAGAAGCCATGAATGTGTCCTCTTGAATGAAACGGGTCAGTATACGCGCTACTCCTTGGAAAAACGCATTGGGGAGAATGCTGCCAGATCGTATTCAGGATTTTCGTTGCTAATCACGTGCGTGATTAATTTCGCAGTGATGGGAGCGAGCAAAATCCCGTCTCTGAAATGTCCGGAAGCTACGAAGTATCCTGGGATCGTTGTAGCGCCCAAGAGTGGAAAATTATCCGGAGTTCCCGGCCGCAGTCCTGCCCAGACTTCTAAAATCTTCGCTTGCCGGAGCGCGGGGACCGCACTTACGGCAGCCTGGCGCAAACGCTGAGTAGTGTCGGCGTCTACCCGCTTATCGTATCCCGCTTCTTCGACCGAAGCGCCAATCAGAAGACGACCATCAGAGCGGGGAACAACGTACACGTCCGCAAATGTGAGCACGTGATTGATTTTCGGACCACCGACTACCGAAAGCGCCTGTCCCTTTACCGGACGAACTGGAGCTAACGTTGGGGAGATTTGCCCAGCCCATGCACCCGAACAATTCACGATCGTGGGCCCGCTGTAGGAAGTGTTCTCCGTGCGAACGCCGGTCACGTGTCCATCCGCAACTAAAATCTCGTTCACTGTTGTTCCCGATGAAATATCTACTCCCCGATGTTTTGCAGTCTTGAGCGCAGAGCTTACAAGTTGACGGGGATCCACGCTGCGTTCACGCAGATAGTGCGCCGTCCCAAGAGTTTCGGGTAACGACGGCTCGAGCTCGGACAGTTCTTTGGGCGGAACAACTTCCGCTTCGCCATCAACGCCGTGACTGAAAGAAAAGTCCAGCGTGCCTTGGTCGCGCAAATCAACGTGAATTCCAGACTCGTCCTCAAGTTCGTGGACAAATTCCGGATACATCCGTGCGCTGGCGGTCGCCAGATCTCGCAATGGCGATAAATTATCGAATGTTTCGCTGGCAAGCATTCCGGCCGACGCACGGGAGGCTTCGTGTCCTGGTTCTCCGCGTTCCACGACTAGAACTCGCAGGCCCTTGGTTCTTAGCTCAATTGACAACGACAATCCGATGATGCCGCCGCCGACAATAATGACGTCCCAGGATTTCATGGAGATTTAGAGCTTGCTGAGGAAGTCTACGATTTCGGGCTGCGACCAATCGACCGCGCCGATGAACTTGCGGCGAACAATGCCATTGCGATCAATGATGTAAGTCTCCGGAAACTTCAACGTCCCGTATAGAGAGTTGCTGTGGTGGGCGGCGTCCCGCACCGTGAGCAAGTCCACTCTGTAGTTTTTTAAAAAGTTGCGGTACGCAGTTTCGTCGTCATCAATGCTCACTGCGAGAACCTTGACTCCTTTTGTATGCAAGCGCTGCTGCATGGCAACCAGGGATGGCATTTCTTCGATGCAGGGTGGGCACCACGTTGCCCAGAAGTTCAGCACGATTACGTTTCCGCGCAATTGACTCAACTCGATTCTCCGGTCTGAGTCTTGCACGGAAAAATCGGGGGCCGTCTGACCAACCCAGCTTGGATGAGGAGCGCTGTAACAGCCAATCAGAAATACGGTCAGAAATCCGGCTAGAGCAGAGGCGCATCTCACACAGCTATAATAACCAATTCCGCATATGCTCGTTCATCCGGCACCAGCGAGGAACGGAGGATTGGCTTCATCAGTCACCCCGACTGTCTCCGTAATCGTGCCTGCAAGAAATGAAGAAGCGAGTCTCAGGGCTTGTCTTGAATCCATCGTCGCGCAGGATGGAATTGATTTCGAAGTTATCGTTGTGAATGACGGATCAACTGACCGAACTCTAGACATTGCCGAGTCATTTACTGGTGTTCAAGTCATCCGTTCGTCCGCTTTGAAGCCGGGCTGGAGCGGGAAAAATAACGCTGCCGCTGCAGGCGCAAGTGTGGCTCGTGGAGAATGGCTGCTGTTCACCGATGCCGACACTGTACACCTGCCGGGATCGCTGTCCCGCGCCGTGGCTGAAGCGAAAGTCAATGGAGTGGCGCTCCTGTCCTATTCCCCGGAGCAGGAAGTCCACGGCTTTTGGGAAAGCGCGGTGATGCCGGTAATTTTTGCCGAACTGGCGTCGAGATTTCGTCCCGCTGATGTGAGCGATCCCACTTCTTCGGTTGCCGCAGCTAATGGGCAGTATCTTTTGATTACCCGAAGTGCGTACGACTCAGTCGGAGGCCACGAAGCCATCGCGTCCAGTCTGCTTGAGGATGTTGCACTGGCGCGTGCAGTGAAATCCTCAGGTCGCGCAATATTTTTTCGCTACGGCGGAGACTCGGTTCGTACCCGCATGTATCGCAGTTTCGGCCAGCTTCGAGAAGGTTGGAC
>JBEEGK010000109.1:0-4420 GCA_041166845.1 Acidobacteriaceae bacterium | reverse complement strand
AACCAGGCAAAACCGAATTGGTCGGAGCGATCACCGACATTACGGAGCACAAACGGGTGGAAGTGGCACTGCGACAGACCGAGGCGTATTTAGAGGAAGCGCAAAGGCTGACTCACGCCGGCAGTTGGGCCTGGAACGTAGCGCGCAGAGAGAACGTCCACTGGTCGCAGGAACAGTATCGGTTGTTTGGGCTCGATCCAGCAAGCAATTCTCCGTCTTTCGAAAAAGCGTTTGAGCGTATTCATCCCGAAGACCAGACTACTTTCAATAAAGTGATCGAACGAGCGATTCGTGAGAGATCAGACTTCGAAGTTGATTTCCGCATTGTTCTCCCGGACGGTTCGACCAAGTACAGCCGCTCCGTCGGTCACCCTGTTTTCAGCGCTTCTGGCGAAGTGGTCGAATTCGTGGGTACGGGCATAGACATGACCGAACGACGGCAAGCAGATAAAGAGCGCGAAAGATTGCGCCAGCTACAGGCCGATCTGGCGCATATCAACCGGGCGACTACGATGGGAGAATTGACTGCATCGCTGGCGCATGAGATCAACCAGCCGATTGCGGCCGCAGCGACCGACGCCAGGACCTGCCTGCGGTGGCTGGCGCGGGAGCAGCCGGATATAGCAGAGGCCCGTGAATCCGCGGCGCGGATGGTCAACGCGGTCACGCGGGCGGCCGATATCATCGGCAGGCTTCGACAGTTATTCAAGAAGGGCGCGCCACAAACTGATTTCGTTGATGTGAGCGAAGTCATCCAGGAGATGGTGGTCTTGCTGCGCAGCGAAGCATCCAGACATTCAGTTTCGATTCTTACCGAATTGTCGAAGGACTCGCCGCTGGTGCTGGCTGACCGCGTGCAATTGCAGCAAGTTCTCATGAATCTCATGCTCAACGGTATTGAAGCGATGCAGGACACAAAGGCCGAGCGCCAGCTTACGATCAGGTCTCTGATGGCCGAAAGTGGTCAGCTGCTAATTTCGGTTACCGATACAGGAGTGGGCGTTTCTGCCGAGCAAGCGGACCACATCTTCAACGCCTTCTTCAGCACCAAGACTCAAGGCACCGGCATGGGGCTCTCCATCAGCCGGTCTATTGTTGAATCCCATGGTGGGCGCTTGTGGGCCACACCCAACTCGGGACGCGGCGCCACTTTTAGTTTCACACTTCCTAGTGCAGCAGCGCAGTGATGACCACGGTCGAGTTTGGAAACGACTTCATTCGCGACCCCCGGATTGAAGATCGAGCTTCGCCGCCATTCTCACCAAGTCCGCCAGCGAATCAGCCTGCATCTTTCGCATCACCTGCCCGCGATGCACCTTCACGGTAATTTCGCTGGTCCCAAGCTCGAAAGCTATCTGCTTATTTAGCATGCCTGAAACCACCAGGCCCATGACTTCGTGTTCGCGTGCGGTGAGCGACTCGTGGCGCCTTCGCAGTTCGACAAGTCCGCTCTGCTCTTGACGCGCCACCCCGTCGCGATCCAAAGCCTGGTGAATCGCATCCAGCAAGTCCTGGTCCCGGAATGGCTTGGTCAGGAATTCCACGGCACCGGATTTCATTGCCTTTACGGTCATCGGAATATCTCCATGACCAGTGATAAAGATGATGGGAATCCGTATGCCGGCTTCAACCAACTGGCGTTGAAAATCCAGACCGTTGATTCCAGGAAGCCTCACGTCCAGAACCAGGCAACTTGGGGCCTCGGGACGCTTGCTGCGTAGGAATTGCTGTGGCGATTCGAAGGTCTCTGAACGCAAGCCGACCGACTTGAGCATGCCCGCAATCGCGTCGCGGATCAATGCATCGTCGTCAACAACGAACACTGTTGGGGTAGTGGGCGACATCAGCGGCCTCGACTGTCGAACATGATAGCGCGTTACCGCCGAAGGAGTGGTCGGGAGAATGTTTCGACTCCTACGACGATACTTATGGAGCGCTCAATTTCCGAAGCGGCCTCAGTGGCGATTGCGCAATCCGCTCAACTGGAACCGTCGCCGTCCAAATGCCGACACCGTATCGGCCCGCTGACATGCTGACAGTATGTTTGTGATCCGGGCTCCCGATAAATCCTTGAGATCCAGAGGTTGCACCGAAAACGACGTTTGGCGATTTGCATGCATTTATCGAAGTGACATCGAGGCGACTAAGTCGCCGATAAGTGTCCATTCGGAACGGGTTGAGCCCCTTCAAACTCTTCCGGTGTGCCGCAGAACGGCGCTGCATCAAAGAATCGGAGATGCGCTAGAGCCGATTGAAGGCGAAGTGAACTTAAAAAAGGAGATTGTGATGGTCAAACAAAAAACGAGGAAGTGTGCACACATACCATGCCTTTGCGATGTACCGCATGGACAAGAATATTGCGGAGATATTTGTCGAGAGGCAGGGAGCGAAGACGTTGAGATCGCGTGCCAGTGCGACCACACGGCCTGCCCGCTTACGTCTCATTCGTTCGGGTTTGACAGTGCCGCCAGTTTTAGTAATTGAAATAGTTTGGGCGAGTCCTGCTCCACCCTGTAGGTGGTCTCGCCGCGTCATGAATGATGCGATGCGACAAAGGAGAACTATTATGACCTTATTTAAAAGAACCTTATCGGTTGTGCTTTCTTGTCTGATTTTCTTGGCCACTGAGCCCGCAGGAATCGGTCAGGCGGATCAATCCGCCGCAGCACCAGTTCCGGTTCAGGACGCGCAGCAGACGCCTGAACAACTACAGCAACTTGTGGCGCCGATTGCGTTGTATCCGGATGCACTTGTGGCACAAATTCTTGCCGCCGCGACTTATCCAGATCAAGTTGTTGAAGCAGACCGGTGGCTCCAGCAAAATGCCGATCTCAAGGGCCAGCAACTTGGCCAGGAAGTTGACAAACAGCCATGGGATCCCAGTGTGAAGGCCCTTACCGAGTTCCCTTCGGTTCTCGCCAACATGGACAAGAACCTTTCCTGGACGTCCTCCCTTGGCGATGCTTACGTCAATCAGCAGCAGGACGTGATGAACGCACTTCAAGTCATGCGCGACCGTGCCCAGCAGGCGGGCAATCTAAAGAGCACATCGCAAGAAAAAGTGAGCAATAAAGGGAAAACCATTGTGATCGAACCCGCCGATCCCGAGATTGTTTACGTTCCCGAATACGACCCTTGGCTGGTATACGGAGCTCCCATCGGCGTTTGGCCGGGTTGGTATTCCTACCCGGGGTTGTTCATCGCGGGACCGGGCATTGGTTTTGGGCTCGGTTTTGGAATCGGCTATTTCGGAGGGTACGGCTGGGGATGGCATCACTGGGGATCCGATTGGCATCACCACAATATCGTTTTCAACCATAACACTTACATATCTCACAGCAGAGTTTTCGTGAACCGCAAAAACTTCAACCGCGCTGGCGGATTTCACGGCGGTGCAATCCATGGCGGCGGGTTTCACGGTGATGCGTACCGAGACAACGCATTTCGCCCGAGCCCAGCCGGCGGTTTCGCCGCAACGCAGCATGACGGTATGCAACCGCACTTCCAACAAGGTACGCATGCCGGTGCCTTCAGCGGCTTTAACCATGGAGGAGTGTCGAGAGGCTTTTCCGCTCGCGGGCAATCGAGCTTCGGCGGGGGATTCCATGGCGGCGGAGGATTTCACGGAGGTGGTGGCCACGGAGGTGGTGGCCACCGGTAGTTCGATCAAATCCGGACCAACTAAAATTAATGACATGGAGAAGGACTTATGAACACGAAATCTATGAGGGCGGAAATAATTGAAATGCGGTTTGCAGGGGCAGTGGCGTGCACCGTACTTATGATAGTGGTCGTGGTCGGCACCCAATTAAGCTTTGCTCAGGAAGCGCGACCCAAAACATTCTCCTCTCCGGTGGAAGCCAGCAACGCTCTCTTTCAGGCGGCACAGAAAGAAGATGAGCAGGTTCTGGAAGCGATCCTCGGAGCAGGAAAAGAAGTTACTTCTTCGAGTGATGAAGTCGAGGACCGGCTCGAACGCGAGCGCTTCAGCCAAAAATATCAGGAGATGCACCGCCTGGTTCGACAGCCGGAGGGACGCACGGTGCTGTACATCGGCGCCGAGAACTGGCCCTTCCCGGTCCCACTTGTATCGAAAAACGGTGAATGGTATTTCGATTCGAAGGCTGGCGCGCAGGAAATCAAGTTTCGGACAGTCGGAGAGAATGAGGCTACCGCAATCCAAGTTTGCGAGGAATTTGGATTAACCAAGAAGCTGCAAGACGAAAAGGCAAATAGCCAAGACCCCATCACGCGATTCGCCCAAAATCTGGTTTCCCCTGGCATACCGAATCCGGCCGACGAATCCACATCCTTCCACGGATACTATTTTCGAATGTTGGCACAGAATGTTGCTGCCGGCTCTGTTTCCGGGGGTAAGAAGAAGGGATTGGTCCTAGTAGCTTATCCTGCGGAATACGGG
>JBEEGK010000108.1:0-5187 GCA_041166845.1 Acidobacteriaceae bacterium | reverse complement strand
CAAACGCAATTTTCGCTGCAACTGGGAAACGCATCCGCAAGCTGCCGATCCGGTTGACGGAGGCCGTATGAAGAACTTCCGACTCTCACAACGTTTCTCAAACATCTCCGGGTGGGTTGCAATGTTGTTCGTTGCGGGAACGTTGACGCTGCCGTCAATCGGCGGAAAAGGGAAATCCAATACTGCGTCCGCAGCCGCCACGGGCGACGGGTCTTTGTTCACGGCTTTCGTCCCGGTCTTGCGGCATCCGCGCTGCATGAATTGCCATTCGCAGGGCAATTTTCCGCGTCAGGGAGATGACGGACATCCCCATTCCATGAACGTGCTGCGGGGTAGGGAAGGCCACGGAGTCACCGCTGAGAAATGCACCACCTGCCATCAGGACCACAACTTGGCGGGAGCGCATCTACCGCCCGGAGCACCCAATTGGGGACTTCCTCCAGCCGCGACTCCTATGATCTGGCAGGGACTCACCGACGGGCAGATTTGCCGGTCTCTCAAAGATCCAAAGCAAAATAAGAACCGAAGCCTCAATCAACTCGTAGAGCACCTAACTGAGGACAAATTGGTCATGTGGGGTTGGAATCCGGGAGAAGGACGTAACCCTGTCCCGATGCCACATGAGGAGTTTTCCGCCAAGGTAAGACAATGGCAGGCTGCCGGGGCCCCCTGCCCGTAGAGGTATTGCGCGGACGTTTTACTTGAAGAACTCCGCCATGTTCGAAGCTGAGCTGGCGCTGCCCGGATAACTCGTCACTCCCAAGCCTTGCAGCATGAGCCGCAGAGTATTTTGGTGCTGGTATTTAACAACTGACTTATAACCCGGCTTGGAATATTTCGGGCTGATCGCCACCCAGGCAATGCGCCCTCCGCCATTCGTATTGTCGTTGGCAGATTCATCGAAAACGATGATCAGCAGATCGCCGCTTTGAAACGAAGCGCCCCTGACAAGTGGATCAATATTGTTTTTCATCCACGCGTCGGCCGTGCTTAGTGAGCAATTGTGAGCGTCATTGCAGAGGTTGGGAGTGATGAACGAGTACTTCGGGAGCGCATTATTAACTCTGTCCTTCGCAAATTGTGTAAAAGGCACGAGATGAAGCTTCTGAGCAGAACTATTCACGACATCCGAAAAGTAAGATAGCGGGCAATGCCGGCGTACATAGTTGCCGGTGTTTGGACTGATGTATCCCACAGAGGGAAGGCTTTCCTCATACGCCTTCCATGTCTTGCCGGCTGTTAGCAAGTGGCGAACCACGTTGTCAGCCGTGACGGTCGCGCCGTGGCTATCGTTGTTAGTGATGATTTGTCCCGTGGTCAGCATGAAATAGTTTCCGATCGAAGGGTGCGTATTGGCGTAGTACTGCGTCGCCAATCCATATTTCTGCGCCAACGAGTTGAAATAGGGCATGGACGAATTACCGACCACGCTCGCGTAATTCGTGTTCTCCTCCACCACAATAAAAACGTGGTTGAACGTAGGAAACTGTGCAAAAGCGGGAGAAGCCAAAGCGAGCAGCAGCGTAATAACTAGATTTCGCATAAAAACCCCCTAAAACGGTGCCCAGCCTGGAATTCCATGGTTGTGAGTCTTCTATTCTCCAACTTTGGGCAGGCATTTACAATCAACCTAGCTCACCCCCGTTTTTAGGATTTATAAAATGGATTACAAGCGTTTTCAGTGTCCTGACTGCGGCAGTTTCGATGGCTTTCGCTCACATCCACGTTCAACATTAGAAAAATACATTCTTCCGCTGTTTTTAATTCGCGTTGTCCGGTGCGGAAGTTGCTTTCGGCGCGGGTATGGCACGGTCTTCATGCCTCTCCAGGAGCGCGCTGGGAGGGAGCAACAGGCAAAGCGATTGGACAAAGCGTCTTGAACACTTAAACAGACTCGTTGTCCACCTGATCGCTGTGTCCAATCTGCACTTTCTTGCGTCGTTTGCGCAGACGCGCGCACATTTTGGGCCACCCAGTTTCGGTCGCTGGGAAGAAAACATGCAGACCTTTGATGAAAAAGCACCCACTTGTGAATTGCTAGCATCCAAGCATCTGTTCAAATAGGACTTGCGGGGCAACCATCCCGCCAAAGTCCTGCGAAGGTAGCCATGCCGCTGGCCCGCGTCATCACTGGTATTGAGCAATACTCCACCGAGCTTGCCTTGGAATTGCAAAAACAAGGCTTTGAGGTTCAGACTTCTTCCGCGAGAGATGCTGGTTCCAAAACTCCGGACCTCCAAATTACTCTTAACCGCTGCGCTCCGGAAGCTGCGGGCAGCGTTATTGGTTCTTCCGTCAGCACACGGGACATGTGCGTGTTCGTGACCCCGCAGGCCATGGCGGGAGTCATCCGCTCAATCGATATTTTTGTACTGACTTCCCAGACCGCTGATGAAGTCCCCCCAGCAGTTCCGGCGGCCGTTCTTATGCCGGAGGTCTTTGGCAGTCAGATCGCGGCCCATATTCTCCCCTCGAACGTCGTCCCTATTAACGGCATCACATCGGAGGCGAAGGTGCCTGCAGCAAGTGGCCCAGAAAGCTTGCAAGCGAGTCCTGCGTTTTCCGCGCTACCACCCGCGTCACCCGCTACAGTGCCAGTCCCATTATTGCTCGCCCGAGAACAGCAGGAAGAATCCAGCCTGGTTCCTCACGGCATGATATGGCAGGCGTCAGGATCGGAGCTGTCTTCGGAGCTGTCTGAGGATGCCGCGAAGAGCGAAACATACTCCGAGGTATTCGCGGAGGATGGTAACGATTTCGCATCTCACATGCGAGCTCTATCGGCCAAAATTGCAAAATTCGCTGCCACCGGATCACGACGATTCAAGCGCTACCAGGAGAGCTTCGTGGCCGCGAACAGGCGAAAAACGCCGGCAGCAGTTCATGTCAGCGTGGCTGCTCCGCAGCGGCGGAACGAAATAGCCGAGCAGGCAAGGCGGCGGGATGCCAGGCTTTGGAACGCGATGGCGATGGCGGTAACCGCCAGCTTATTGGCGTTGGCTGCTGTGTCGCTGGCCGGCAAATACTTGCCCAGCCAGAATCCGAGCGCGGGGACCTCGGTTGCAGTTGGCAACTCCCATTCTTCGATCGTGAAGGGAGCTTCAGAAGTTCCCGCGGCTCCGCTCATAAATGTAGCGACCGCTGCGCCTTCGGCGAAAATGTCAGTGGCGAGAATTTCGACGCCTGCCAGTGTACGATCCAACCGCCCTGAGGTCCCGAGAGCTAGCATCGTTAGCCATATTCACCAGCCAAAGACCGGAGCACGCCGCAATCCGGATTCCGACTACGTTGCTAAAGATACGACGGTCTATTACAACGGGGGCGTTCCCTCGAAGCGCCTGCGGTGACCTTTTCTGCCACGAAAAATGTCCTTTTGGCCAAGTAACTTACCAACGTTACATGGCCTAATGGCGGTTGCCCTCTTCGCTCTAGGTAACTTGTTGCCCCTGATATATGGAAGATAGGCTGTAGTGGATGTCAGCTTCAGCTTTACTATTCTTTTCCGATCAGCGAGCTTCGGCCTGGTTGAGCGACGCCTTAAAAAAACTTGGCCTGCGGGTGGAATTGTGTTCCGACATTTTCTCCTGTCTGGAAAAGCTCACCAGCAGCGGGTACGACTTAATCGCAGTGGACTGCAGCGAGGGCGTGGAAGCCTTATTCCTGCTTAAAACTGCTCGCGATCTGAAACAGAATCAGGACGCATTTTCACTCATATTGGCAAACAAGAGAGATTGGTCCGCAGCCCAACGGGCCGGCGCCAGCCTGATATTGGAAAATCCCATTGTTCCCGACCAGGCCACGCGAACTCTGCTTGGATGTGACGAATTTCTAGTACGAATGAAGAATTGGGCGCTGACCACTGATAGGCAAAGCCTTGATCAGCAAGGCATCGGTCAGCAAAACATCGGCCAGCAAAGGAATCGCCAGCCAGACTTGAAGGCAGCCGAACTAAGGTCAAGCGTGGTTTCTCCGCAGCCTGCGCAAGCCCCGATTTTTGCCGAGGAGAGTCTTCCCGTGGAGCCGCTGGCGGCGATGCCGGACAAGAATTCTCCGCTGGCGCACCGCGAAATCAAGAATCCTTCTGCGTCGCGGATATACAACTTCGAGGAAGACCAGCTCTTTCTGGACTTAGCCGCAAACAAATTTCCAGCCGCACGCAGATTCAGTTTCTTGACCTTGGGCCCTATGAATGCGTCATTCTTCACCAGAAGCTCGGCCCTTGTATTTGCCTTTCTGTGCTTTGGATACTCCATCAGCCAGCCGATGGTGGCGAGCGCGATCTTCATCGTTGCCAAGCAGACCTGCGTACATACCCTCGCAAAAGCCGAAACATTCTTGCTGAGGCCAAGTTCCAGCACGCCGTCCATCGAGAGCTCAGATTCGTTCAACAGTTCAAGTCGCCGGCCCTCCCAACGTATTTCTGTTCGTTCCACCGCAAGTCGCGTCTCAGTGAACACTTCGCAAGATGATACAGGTGGTAACGCGTCGTCTGAGGATGAAAGTTCCCAGTCGGCACACACAGCCCTCACGCCCAGCACTCAGCCCATAGAGATTCCACAAAGCCTGCGAACGCCTCTGCGTCAAGCTCCGACCTCAGGCCCAATTATTGCCCGTCCCGGCTCGTTGCTTGCTCGCGGACTCGGAATCATCACTCTGGCTCCCGAGGTTTCGCAGAAGATGTTGCTCGCTAAAACGATGCCTGTCTATCCCGCTCAAGCTCGCCAGCGCGGGCTTGAAGGCTCGGTCGAGGTACAAGCTCTTATTGCGACGGATGGCAGCATACAGGCGCTCAAGTTAATCCGAGGATCACTGATCTTAGGGGCGGCCGCCTGTCAGGCAATTAAACAGTGGCGCTACCGGCCTTACGTTCTGAATGGGGAGGCGGTCGAGGCCCAGACCTACGTGACCGTTGATTTCAAACTCCCAGAAGAAGTCACCCGCGCCGACGTCCGCTCCCCGGTGCCGGCACTTGGGGAAGCTGACCTTACCCGGCATTCTCCAGCTTCCATTCGGAAGTAAAATAGGCCCTATTCCCAAGTCGCCGAATATTCACAATTCAGTGAAGCTTCTACTCAATGGCTACGCACTGAATGTGTTAGATTAAAAACCTTTAGACGCCGCTACCCACGCCCGCGAAGTTCCGATGCCGGTGCTTTCGTCAGTTGTGATCCAGCATCAAAGCAAACT
>JBEEGK010000107.1:0-17063 GCA_041166845.1 Acidobacteriaceae bacterium | reverse complement strand
TCTCTCGGAGCAGCTCGCTTTGGGCGCGCTCTCCCAACTCGGGCGAAAGTGCGCGGATCTCTTCCACCAGATTTTTTAGTGATTCTTCATTAGCGTTGAACGCAGACGATAGCGCGGCTTTCTTGAGGGACTCTCCGAGGTGGCGAACTTCGCCATGCGAGTGCGACAACAGACGCGCGATTTGGGTCTCCAGTGTGCGCGCATTCACGATCTCGCCCAGCGAAGTGTTGGCTGCCAGCGGGAGCAAGTATCTCGAAATATCGAATGCCCGGGCGCGAAGGGTGCGCTCGTAAGCGTCCTGCTTCATTTCCTGCGGACGCGGCGTGATGCTGGCGAGGTATTGAAACATTTGTTCTGAAAGCGACTCGTACTCCGCAAACAAATTGCCGATGGTTTCTTTGTAGGTTGCAACTGCCTCTCGATTCCCGCCGAAATCTGGAGTGAAATATCCGCTCTTTCGAAAATCCTGATAGCGGGTGGAGCGTTCTTGGCCGTCCCAGCGCTGCTCGTCAGCCAGGACGATGGCCGCTAGAATTGAGAGCCGCTCGACGGCGAGGGCTACGTGCGCTAGGTCCGCGATGGAACGGTGTCCATATTGGAAATAGAAGGTGTTGAGAAATTTCTCCGCCTTCTGCTGGCTGATTTCGCGCAGAGATTCCTTCATCGAAAGCGACGAACGCGAATACTTTGCCATCGCGTAGGCATGTACTTCAGGCTCGACCCCGTAGATGGCATAAACCTCGAGCGAAGGATTTTCTTGAGAGCGAGGGCTTGCGGCTGCGGGTTCGGGTACGGCGGTTGTCTCGGACATTCTGTCTATGACCTCAGCGGTGAGACTGGAATCTTAATTGGCGGGTAGACGCGGTGCAACCGCGCTCTGTGGTTACCTGGGCGTCTGAGCTGGAACCGAAAGTCGCGCTCTTCTATTCGCGGCAATTCGTCGAGCAATAAATTTCTATAATGTGTGCAGGTAGGCGAGCAGGTCCGCGACCTGCTGGCGATCGAGCACCTGTCCGAAGCCCGTCATCTTGGCCCTGCCATCGCGGATAATTTCTCCCACGCGCTCGTCATTGGCGGGCAGTCCGCTGGCTGAGAGGGACGGATTGCGAAAGACCCCCTTCAGGCTTGGTCCCTTTCGTCCGCGTCCGGAATAGGGCGCATGGCAGCGGTCGCAATGATCGTCGTAAATCTGGCGACCTTTCGCCTGCTGCGGATTAAGGCCCAGCTCGGAATCACTTTTGCGGCGTTCAATATCGCAACCGGTCGCGAGCAGAATGCATATGCAAAAGATCGCGAGGGTCAGTACTCCGTTGGAATTTACTTTGGCAAAATCTTTATCAGACATTTTTTGAAGATTTTTTTGCGGCAGATATTAGACCATCACTTTTTGGCAGTTCCATCAGTCACGATTTCACCGACGATCGCGTCAATCGTCTCGAGCACGTGCTTGTCCGGAAGATTGAAATTGTTCGAGAGAATGGAGAACGCGATCGACTCGCCGCGCGCAGTAGTGGCGTATCCGGAAAGTGCCTTTACTCCGCCGAGTGATCCTGTCTTCGCGGAGACGCGTCCCTTTACTGGAATGCCGGCAAAGCGATCCGCCAGAGAGCCGTCCACGCCTGCCATCGGCAAAGTATCGCGAAAAATCGGACCCCAGGGTTGCGAGACGGCATAGCGCAAAAGCTGAACTACGGCATGGGGAGCCACCAGATTTTGCCGTGACAACCCGGATCCGTCATAGAAAACATATTGATCTGTTGACACGCCAGCCGTATTCAAAAATCCGCGCAATACTTCCATGCCGCCTTCGACTGATCCGGCTGTGCCTTTCTCCCTTCCCAGCAGGCGCAACATGATTTCTGCATGTAAGTTCTGGCTGACTTTGTTGATGACGCGGACGTCTTCTAACAGAGGCTTCGATTGGTAGCTGGCCAGCACCAAGGGCAGAATCTGGAGCGAGCGGGAGGGTTCTTCTCCGCCACGCGCGGCAGCCAGCGCGATAACGCTCAACGTGGACAACGCCGACAATTCCGTGTGCCGCGTGTGCGGACGGCCGTAAACCGCAATCCCACGTGTCGCCAGGAGGTGACGAAAAAGGTCGGCGGCGAATTCCGCCGGATCTTCAATCGCAAGAGCTTCGTTTGCTCCCGCATCGTCCAGCGGCATATTTCCCCAGAGCGATAATGTCGTAGAGCCCTGTTCGCGATTGATAAATATCTTACGGCCCGTTCCCGGAGGCGTGGTAATTATGCGGTTATTAATTGTATAGTAATCCGCAAACGGCCCCACGCTCACAAACGCCCGATCTCCGGCGCGGTCGGCGGGAAGAATATTTACAAAAACTACGTTGTCGTTGATGGTGAGGGCGGAAACCGGAGCGCCGTCCGCCCAAACCAGATCGTCTTGACTCCATCCTTCGCCGTAGCGCTCAAACGCAAAGTAGGAATCATCGGCAATGATGTCTCCATCAACGTATTTCACGCCTTTTCGCAGCAGTTCGTCGGCCAGGTTTTCCAATACTTTTATGGGATGGTCGTCTCGCGCGGTGCGCAGAGCGTAGGGGAGTTCGCGTCCGGAAAGATTCGGATCACCACGTCCAACCAACACTAAATCGCCAGTTAACCGCCCGTGTTTATCCAGCGTACCGTTGGTTTCGACCGTTGTGCGAAAGGTGTAATCGGGCCCGATCAGGGCCAAGGCCGCCGCAGTAGTGAACAGCTTGGTATTCGAGGCCGGAGTGAAAAGCTTCTCTGCATTCTGCGAGTACAACACTTTGCCGGAGTCGAGCGAAACCACCTCGATGCCCCAGAAACCCCGTTGCAATTCGGGCTGGGCAAGAACTTTGGCGATTCGGGTGGCAAGTGGTTTCTGATGGGCGGCATGAACCTGCGCCGTCAGCGCGCAAAAGATAACTAGAAGAAGTGTTCGCGAACGCGGCCGCAAACTACTCATAAGTAAGCTGATTGTAGCACTGGGGGTAATGGGGGCCGGTCACTAACGAGACTGCATTTTCAGGGCAGATATGCCCGCGGCGCCGCGCCCGAGGTTTAGAATCAGGCCCAATGCGCACCGTGTTTGAGTGGAACATCGGGTCTCGCTCATTGCAGTTGGGAAAACGCACAGTCCTGATGGGCGTTCTGAATGTGACTCCCGACTCTTTTTCGGATGGCGGACTCTATCTCAACTCCGAAAGTGCGATTGAGCACGGACTCAAACTTCTTGACGATGGCGCTGACATCCTGGATATCGGTGGGGAATCAACGCGTCCCGGAGCAAGTGTCGCTTCCGCATCACCAGAGGCTGCTAAACCTGATAAACCCCTGCCGCCCGCGCTCAAAGCGGAGGAGGAACGTGCCAGAATCATCCCGGTGATTCAGGCGCTGAAACAAAAGCGGCCCGACGCGATCATCTCAGTGGATACCTATAAAGCAAGCGTCGCCCGTGCAGCCCTCGCTGCGGGCGCCGAAATCGTGAACGACGTTAGCGGATTTCGCTGGGATTCGCTGATGAAAAGTGTCGTCGCTGAAATGAAATGTGGGACTGTGCTAATGCATTCGCGGGGGCGTCCTGAGGAATGGAGCGCGTTGCCTCCGATTTCTGACATCGTCGCGCTGGTCAAACGGGAACTAAGGCAGTGGGTTGATGACGCCCTGCTGGCGGGAGTGCGACGCGACCGAATTGTGCTTGATCCGGGATTCGGTTTCGGCAAGAGGCTGGAGGAGAATTATCCTCTTTTAAAACGCTTCGAAGAGTTGCATCAGCTGCACTATCCGCTATTGGCAGGAGTTTCGCGCAAATCCTTTATCGGCAGGGCAATTGCGCACAAGGGGAGAGATGCCGCGGTCACGGACAGGCTGCACGGCACCCTGGCTGCGGAAACTGCCGCGATTTTAAAAGGCGCGCACATTATTCGTACTCACGATGTGAGAGCCAGTCTCGATGCCGCTCGCGTCGCGGATTTAGTCGGCAGCTGATATGGCTGTAGGGCGCTTTTGATTGCTCAGCCTCCGCTCGCAGGCGAGTGAACCATGCTCCGCTCAATGACATGTTTTAGATGTTGTCATCCTGAGCGGAGTCGAAGGGTCCCTACTTCCTGAAGTGCCGCGACCGACCTTCCAACATTGACCGTGCCATCTCCACCAATTAGGATTCCTGTGGGCGTTTTTTAGAGCTCTCTCGCGGCGAGGCGCTTCCTTTACAGCTATTCGTGCTGGCCGTTACACTACTCGTTCCAACTCTGAGCTTGGGGGCATCCTTAATATGGCGACTGATAACAAAGCAACCGTTGAAAAAGTAAAACAAATTATTGGCGAGCAGTTGGGCGTGGACGAAGGCGAAGTCACACCCAGCGCCTCGTTTGTGGACGATTTAGGGGCCGATTCCCTCGATCAGGTCGAACTGGTGATGGCATTGGAAGAGGCATTCAGCGTCGAGATTCCTGACGAAGATGCGGAGAAAATCCGCACCGTGCAAGACGCCATTGACTACGTGGAAAAGCACGCCAAGGCCGCCAAGTAATCTGGATCTCAAATCTAACCGCAGCGCCGGCGCATGCTGTACCGGCGCGGCCAAATCCATATTTGCGACACGAGGAGACTTGAATGGCGGCCGTTGACGAGAAGGTGAAACAGATCATCGTCGAGCAGCTGGGAGTGGATGAGGCCGAAGTCACGCCCACTGCTTCGTTTGGGGACGACCTCGGTGCCGACTCTCTCGACACCGTTGAACTGGTGATGGCGTTCGAGGAAGCCTTTGAGATCGAGATCCCTGACGAAGACGCGGAAAAAATTCGCACCGTCAACGATGCCACCGATTACATCACCAAACATTCGAAAGGCGGGAAGTAGTTGGGACGAAGGGTCGTAGTCACTGGAATCGGGTTGATTTGCGGGGTTGGCAACACCACCGATCAGGTTTGGCAAAGCTTGCTTGCCGGCAAGAGTGGAGTAGCGCGCATCACGCAGTTTGACGCCGCACAGTTTGCCTGCCAGATCGCTGCGGAAGTAAAGAATTTCGATCCACTGAACTTCGTCGAAAAAAAAGAACTCAAGAAGATGGGACGCTTCATCTACCTGGCTTTGGCCGCAGCCGATGAAGCTATGAAATGGTCGGGCCTGCAAGTCACCGCTGAAAATTCCGAGCGCGTCGGCGTGCACATCGGCTCTGGCATTGGCGGCTTCGATGTCATCGAACGTGAGCATTCCAACCTGCTAAACGGCGGTCCGCGAAAAATCTCCCCGTTTTTCATTCCCGCGGCAATCGTGAACCTCGCGGCGGGCCATGTCTCCATGCGCTTTGGCGCCAAAGGTCCGAATGAAGCCACAGCCACGGCCTGCACTACCAGCGCTCACTCCATCGGGGACTCTTTCAGAATCATTCAGCACGGTGATGCTGACGCCATGATTGCAGGCGGCACCGAAGCTGCGATCACTCCAATGGGCGTTGGCGGGTTCGCAGCCATGCGCGCACTTTCTACCAGAAACGACGATCCGGAAAAAGCCAGTCGTCCCTGGGATTCTGCCCGCGACGGATTTGTGATTGGAGAAGGCGCCGGCGTTCTAATCCTCGAAGAGTTGGAATTTGCCCGCCAGCACGGCGCCAAAATTCTTGCGGAGATCGTTGGCTACGGGATGAGTGGCGATGCTTTCCACATCACTCAGCCCGCACCTGAGCACGAAGGTGGATTTCGCGTGATGAAGAATGCGTTGAAAGATGCCAAGCTCGTTCCCACGGATATTGGATACGTCAATGCCCATGGCACCTCGACGCCAATTGGCGATGTTCTCGAAGCCCACGCCATCCGAAATTTTTTCGGCGAACATAAAGTCCCGGTCAGTTCCACAAAATCCATGACAGGGCATCTCCTTGGCGGCGCCGGGGGCCTAGAAGCTGGGGTGACCGTGCTCGCCCTTCGCGATCAGATACTCCCTCCGACGATCAATCTTGAGAATCAGGATCCTGACACTGCCGGGATGGATCTCGTCCCCAACCAGGCCCGTAAAGCGAAGGTGGATTATGCGCTATCTAATTCGTTCGGCTTTGGCGGCACCAACGGCGCGCTTATCTTTCGCCGCTGGGAAGAGTGACGCTTCCCAACCCTCAATGCCGTACGATTTCCTGCCGGAACGGGTAAGGCCTTCCTTTTGCAACCGCCATTAGAACAGGCTCAAAATGGTCTCAGGACTACTACTTTTGTACCCAGCTACTGTACTTCTACGCGTTTGCTATTGGCCTTGGGACGACTCAGAATAGAGTTCAGACAACTTATGCACATGAACTCATTTCCCGCTCCCAAAGCCGCTTCCGCCGGATTTCCTTCGTTAGTAGCACCGAAAAAAACTGCAGCCCGTGCCGCCTTGGTGGATGTCAAAGATTCCGCCAAAATAGTGCTGGCGGAATGTTTCCGCCAGTTCGGCGTGGAAGCTGTTTTAATGGGCGCCGACGCGCCTGAGCGTATGAAAAGTGAAAAATTCCAGGCTTGCGTGGTGCGGCTGGATTCAGATTCCAGTGCGGTACTTGACGCCGTTCGCACCTCGTCTTCGAACAGCCGCATGGTCATTTACGGAGTTGGCGGCTCGGTGCAGGACGCGATGAAGTATTCCAAATTCGGCATCAATGCCGTGTTCAGCGAACCTCTGGAACGGCCCACCGCGTTGAAACTCATGCGCGCAACGCACATGCTATTGGTCCACGAGCTGCGGCGGTACGTTCGTATTCCAATCATCACCGAAGCTTTGGTGGAACTAGGGGGAAACGAACGCTTCACCGCGAGCAGCCTGGAGATCAGTTCCGGCGGCATGTCGCTAAAAAGCAAAGAAGAAATCGCTGCCCATCAGCCGGTGGAAGTGTCTTTCGCGCTGATGACTCTGCCAAGAATCTCGTTGAAGGGTTTCGTCAGCTGGCGCAATTCCGGAGCACACACCTTCGGCATCCGCTTCGACGCGCAAGACCCACGGCGCCTCAGAATCAAACAGTGGATAGATTCCTGCTTTGAGAGTTAATGCGTTTAGCCCGTCCGTACCTCAGAAAATGCCCTCGGGTGATCGCTGTATTGCGTATTGTCGCCTAAGCGTTTATTCTCAATAAGTTGGCGAAACCATTAGACTGCCGCGACTCCCTCCAGAGGAGATACCCATGGCTTGGAACCGAATCGAAGGAAAATGGAAACAGCTGACCGGTGCCTTGAAGGCGCGCTGGCGCAAGTTGACCGACGACGATCTGAATGTAATCTCTGGGAAAAAAGACGCGCTCATAGGCAGAATCCAAGAGCGCTATGGCATCGCCAAGGACGAGGCGCAAAGCCAGGTAGCGCGCTGGTATTCTTCGGTTGACCGGGAGTTGCGCGAACCGGAAGCACCTAAGCAAGACGAGCAAAAGGTACTGACGGTCACCCGCAAAGTCAGCTGAACCTGCTGTCAGCGCAGTAGAAAGACTACTCTTGAGTTACTTGTCCTTATCTTTACACTTCTTGACGTTAACTCGCTCCCTTCCGCTGTAACCTTTCCATTAACCCAGCTGATGCGTTTCTTAAGTCTTTGCACCTTCAGGTTTTCACGCATTTGCCTTAAAGATGCGAAAATAGAGTCATCGTCTTTAACGGACCACACAGGCCCCTCCGCGCACGGGATGCTTCGCTATCCAGCAACTAAACGCAGGCCCGGTGTGTCTAATCAGTTAAAGCCAACGGCTTAATGTCGCTCACGCAAATCCCGCCGCTCACCCCCACACCCCAGGCTCCGCCTGAGCCTCAGCAGCTTGATCTATACGACGTACAGCGCTGGGAGTCGGCCTACAGCGAGCTCCATGCGGTACCTGCGCTGCTCATTCAACTACAGGATGACCTGGCGCGCTCCCGCAAGCGCGAGGCGTTTTGGATTTCGCTAGTCATCCACCTCATATTGCTGATCATCATTGTGAATCTTGAGCGCCTGGAAAAATACCTTCCGAAACGCGCGGTAGTCGTTGCCACGCCGAATGACCTCCTGAAGCAGAAGGACATGACGTATCTCGAGCTGCCTCCTGACGCGCAGAAAATTACCAAGCGCAAGGAGACCAACGTCATTTCGGATAAAGACCGCATCGCCACTTCTCGCACTCCACAACTGGATCGCAAGGAGCTGAAGAAGCTGCTCGACAGTTCGCGGCCTGGACATAAAGGCTCAAGTGCCCCCGCAGCTCAGCCGACCCCTGCACAACAGCCGCAAACGGCGCAAAGCGCCCCCGCGCCGCAGGAGAAGCAGTCCGAGGCACAACCTCCCGCTCCTCAGCGAGACAATCAGACAGCAAAGCTGGAGACGCCGCCGGTATCGCCACCAAAGACTTTTGGGAGCGGAAACATGTCCGCTGGCAGTGCAATTGAACAAGCGACCGAGGCGGCCGCAGCGCACCGCGGCGGATACGCCGGTGACAACGGTGAGTTCGGATTGGGCCAGGGACGCAAGGCCACGAAAGCCGTTGGCCAACTCGACGTACTAAGCGACACCATGGGCGTGGATTTCGGCCCTTATTTACAGCGCGTGCTGCACGACGTGAAAGAAAACTGGTATCGCATTATTCCTGAGTCCGCGCGCGCACCCCTGATGAAGAAGGGAAAAGTTTCAATCGAGTTTGCCATTACAAAGGATGGCCGCGTCGCTGGCCTTCAATATGTAAGCAGCTCGGGAGACGTCGCGCTCGATCGCGCGGCTTATGGCGGAATTACTGCCTCCAATCCGTTTCCACCTTTGCCGGCGAAGTTCAGCGGACAGTATCTAGCATTACGTTTCCACTTCTTCTACAACCCCGATAGCGCCGATCTGCAATAGCCGCTCCTCCTGGTCATCCTGCGGCTGGAGCTACAATGTGCGGATGGCAGTCCCGAAGAATTCGCCGATTCTCAAACTGGAATCCATCGGCTTGATTCTGATCGGAGTTCTTGCACTGCTCTTCATTCTCATCCGCTATTGGCACTACATCGCCTGGAGCGCCCGCTGACCGTTCTCGATCCTCTCCTCGTCGTTATTTTGGGCCCGACTGCAAGTGGAAAGACCGCGCTCTCGCTGGCATTAGCGGAGAAGTATCACGGTGAAATCGTGAACTGCGATTCCGTTGCGATGTACCGCGAATTCGAAATTGGCACTGCCAAGCCCACTGCCGCCGAGCGTCTGCGAGCTCCTCACCATCTGTTCGACTTCGTGGGGCCGTCGAGCTACATCACAGCTGGGGAATACGCACGCATTGCTCGCGGCGTCCTACAGGAAATTAGGGCCCGCGGAAATCTGCCCATTGTCGTAGGCGGCACAGGACTCTATCTGCGCGCGCTTCTGGACGGCTTATTTCGGGGTCCCCAGCGATCCGAAGAACTACGCGACCGGCTTCGCCTGCGAAATGACAGCAAGCCTGCTGGCCACCTGCATCGAATACTCTGCCGTCTCGATCCCGCGGCGGCCGCGCAAATTCACGCCAACGACACGCCGAAACTGATCCGAGCCATCGAAGTCTGTCTGGCCTCGCGCAATCAGATGACGAAATTGTGGAAGCGTGGGAGCGAATCGCTGACCGGATTCCGCATCCTGCGCCTTGGCCTGAATCCTGAGCGGAAGTTGCTATACGATCGAATCAATTACCGCGCAGAGAATATGTTTGCCTCCGGGCTCGTTGAAGAAACGCGCCAGTTGCTGAGGAACTACGGGGATGTCGCTGCCCCTCTAAAGTCATTAGGCTACAAGCAAGCCGTGCAATTTATTCGGGGAGAGATCGACCTTCCAGCCGCAATTCAAAGCGCTCAACAAGCGCATCGGAATTATGCCAAACGACAGATGACATGGTTTCGCCGCGAGCAGGACGTAGAATGGCTGACCGGATTCGGAGATAACCCAGAGCTTCAGGAGAAAGCCATTGAGCGCATGCCTGCGATGAATACCCGCCCTTAGCCATTCATTAAACAATGTCGTCCTGCGCGAGACGAAGGACCTGCCCATCCCCGTCCCCTCGCTCGTGCTATCTTCTGCGGATGCGGAGACTTCTTCTCACACTCATATTCCTAACGTTTCTCCCTGGCGCCTTCGCCAAAGATAAATCGCCATCTATCCATCTCGATCACTCGGGCGAGAAGTGGGCGCATAAAACTCTGCAACACCTGACTCTCGAAGAAAAAATCGGACAGCTTTTCATGATCTGGGTTCGTGCGGAATTTCTGAACAGCGCCAGCCCCGAATACATGCAGCTGCAAGACAACATGCAGAAATATCACGTCGGATCGTTCGCCATGACGGTCCGCTGGGACCCGCCTTTTCTCTACCGCAACCAGCCCTATGAGGCCGCCGTATTGCTGAATCGCCTGCAACAGGATTCCAAGCTACCGTTGCTAGTGGCCGCTGATTTCGAGCGTGGCCTCTCCATGCGACTCTACGGGGCGACGACTTTCCCCCATGCCATGGCCTTCGGAGCAACCGGCAAGCCGGAATATGCAGAGGCTTTCGGACAGATCAGCGCACAGGAGGCCCGCGCCATCGGAGTGCATTGGAATTTCTTTCCCGACGCCGACGTGAATTCTAATCCGGCAAATCCCATCATCAATACCAGGTCCTTCGGAGAAGATCCGCAACAAGTGAGTGACTTCGTCGCCGCCTATATCCGCGGTGCACGCGCCGACGGTATGATGACCACCGCCAAACATTTCCCCGGCCATGGAGACACTGCCACCGATTCGCACCTCAGCCTGTCCCAAGTTACGGGCGATGCCGCCAGGCTGGAGTCGGTAGAACTTCCGCCATTTCGTAAGGCCATCGAAGCCGGAGTGGACGCAGTCATGGTTGCCCACGTGTCGGTGCCGGCGCTGGAGCCTGATCCTAATCGGGTCGCCACGACTTCACCCGCAGTAGTGACCGGATTGCTTCGCAACCAGCTAGGATTCAAAGGGATCATCGTCAGCGACGCATTGGATATGGCAGGACTTACCCGCCTCTATGCCAACGATATCGGCCGGGCCGCAGTGGAGGCTTTCAAGGCAGGCAACGATTTGCTGCTCATTCCCGCAGACTTGAACGCTTCTTATAATTCCATGCTGGCAGCCGTCCATAGCGGCGAAATCTCGCAGGAACGTCTCGATGCTTCGGTTCTGAAGATACTGAATGCCAAGGCCGCGCTGAAGCTTCACAAGTCACGCATTGTAGATTTAAACGCTCTGCCAAATGTAATCGGGAAGCCCGAAAACCTTGCCAAGGGACAGCAAATCGCGGACGATGCCATCACCCTCGTTCGCGATAATGGCAAGCTTCTTCCCCTGACAAAGCAGGGAACAATTCAGTCCGGCCTTCCGTACACAACAATAGAAGAGACACGCAACGGATTGGTGGTTGTCATTCTTTCGGAGGATGTGCGCACCGATGCCGGACGCGTACTGGAACGTCAGATCCGTGATCGAGTGCACGGTGCGCACGTCATTTACGTGGATCCGCGAATTGCGAGCGCCATGTCGGCAGAAATCTTGAAAGCCGTGGACCAGGCGAAGGCAGTGGTGGCAGCCGTGTATGTGGTGCCAACCGCGGGCAAAGCTCTAAAGGCGGTAAACGGACTTACAAATTCGGTGGCGCTGTCCGATGCTAGCGGAGTGCTTTTGCAAGAGATACTCGACCATGCATCGGAAAGGACTGCCGTACTAGCGATGGGAAATCCGTACCTAGCGCAGGATTTTCCCGCAGTCCAGAATTATGTTTGCGCTTTCTCGAACGCAAGTATTTCCGAAATCAGCGTAGTGAAGGCGATTTTCGGAGAGATTCCTTTTCATGGCCGTTTGCCGGTCAGCATTCCTAATATCGCAACTCGTAGCGCGGGCAAAGATCAGCCCGGCCACATCGCATCAGGAGAAAACCAATATGCGCCACCCAAGCAGAATCCTTAGAAAGCAATCCCAACTGGCCGCGCTGGCTGTGTTGTTCCTCGCCACATCTGCCTGCAGCATCAACGTGAAAAAAAACGGGGAGGGCGAAGAGAAGAAAGTGGACATCGAAACACCCGTGGGCGGAATTCATGTCGGGCAGGATGTGAACGTCCACGATACCGGATTGCCTCTGTACCCGGGAGCACGACCCAAAGTAAAGGGAGAAGGTGGCGACGAGGACCGGGCCAACCTGAATATTTCAACGGGAATGTTTGGCGTAAAAATCGTCGCCATTGAATTCCATTCCGATGATCCGCCCGCCAAGGTCGTCTCCTACTATCAGGACCAATTGAAAAAATTTGGCAAGGTTGTCGAATGTCATTCCGACAAAAAAGATGATGATGGCGGCGACGTTCAGATCAATGCTAATAAAGACTCACACCATTCAAAAGAAGTCACATGCGAAGGCAAAAACCAGGGCAGCAACATCGAACTCAAGGTCGGCACCGACGATAACCAGCACGTGGTTTCAATCAAGCCGAAGGAGCAGGGGTCTGACTTCGGTCTGGTGTACATCCGCACTCGCGGTGAGAAAGGATCCATTTAGCTCCCGCATCGGCCTGGCTCGCTTGCGCCCAAAGATCATGCTGCTGTACCTTCGAATTAAGTGGAACATGTTTGTCACCAGTGTGGCGCAAGCGTAGAAGATGGCCGTCCTTTTTGCCGCCAATGCAACGGTCCGCAGATTCGAGTTGCGATAGCCGAAGCGGAACCTGTTTCTGTCGTAGACCGCGATCCTGAAGAGGAGAGCGCGCCGGACCTGCCGTCACCCCCTCGCGCGCCGAATTTTTCTGCCGCTTTCAGGGATCCCTATAAACCCGCCTCTTACAGCGCTGGTGCAGTAGATTGGCCGCGCGCCTGGAGGGCTTCCGCCTTTGCGGTCTTGCTGGCTGCGTTTCTCACCATCCTTCCCTTCGGAGTTCCGGTGACATTAGGAATCGTGATTGGGGGATTCCTCTCGGCGTTTTTTTATCGCCGTACGATGCCTACCCCGCACCTGACCCTGGGAGCGGGCGCGCGAGTCGGTGCACTCAGCGGAATTCTGGGTTATGTCGCGTCCATCGCCTTTCTTCGGTTTGGGACTTCTACGTTCACTGCGGGCGGAGAATTGCATCAGAAGCTGTTGGCGATTCTTCAGCAACATCCTCCTGCGGGCGGGAACTCCCAGATGCAACAAGCAATGGACTTCTACAAGTCCTCTCAGGGATTCACCGTGATGATAGTCGTAGGGCTGGTCTTGGTCTTGGCTGCTTTCCTGCTTCTGTCAGGGCTAGGCGGCCTGATCGGCGCAGCATTACTAAAACGCAAAACGAATTTGGAATAGCTTCCTCCAGCGCGACGAACGATTCCGAATAATATTGTCATGTTGAGCGGAAAGAGTCGCGCCAGCGACGAGTGCAGTCGAAACATCCCTATAGCGAAGTGGGAGCCAGGGGGCAGCAACGACGAACGACCTTGCTCCCCACCCTCCCGTCAAAGTATGATGCAGCGTTCATGAATCCACGCTCTAACACCGGTCAAGTTACGCTTCGCGAGAAGGCGCAACTCATGTCGGCATCGGAAATTGACCGGACTCTCGTGCGGCTGGCCCACGAAATCATTGAGAAAAATAATGGCTCCGCCGATCTCGGACTCGTCGGCATCCGGCGGCGAGGTGTGCCAATCGCGCAACGGCTCGCGGAAATTATCCAGCGCATAGAAAAAGCTCCCCTACCGGTGGGCACGCTTGATATCACGCTCTATCGCGACGACCTCTCGACTGTAGGAGCCAAACCGGTTGTGCAAAAAACCGAGATTGGATTTTCCATCACTGGCAAGAACATCGTACTCGTGGATGACGTTCTATATACCGGACGCACCATTCGCGCCGCGCTCGATGCGCTGTTCGATCAGGGACGTCCGCTGAAAGTGCAACTTTGCGTTCTCATTGATCGCGGGCATCGGGAACTCCCGCTGGAAGCGACCTTTGTGGGCCGCAAGGTGCAAACCACGCAGCGAGAAATTATCGAAGTCAAGTTGCGCGAGGTGGATAATCTGGACAAAGTGCTGCTGGTGGAAAAGGACTCTTGAACTCTCGCCTCGCTTTTTTGTGATTCGGACCCGCTGAATGCCAGTAACGCCAACTAATCAGCAAAAACTGAAAGCCGTCCGCGGCTCTTTGCTCGACATTGAACACATGAGCGCAGCGGAAATCACCCGGGTGCTGAATCTCGCGCGGCGCATGAATCCGCAGAAGCCGAGGCCGCTGCTACGTGGAAAACGCGTGCTGCTTCTGTTCTACGAGGCTTCGACGCGCACTCGCAGCTCGTTCGAGATCGCAGCGAAGTCCATGGGCGCGATCACAACCCTGATACTCTCCAGCGGATCAAGCATCGAGAAGGGCGAATCGCTGCTCGACACCGGCTACACTTTGCGCGCGGTGGGGGCGGATGTAATCGTGCTCCGGCATCCTCATGCGGGCGCTCCCATGCTGATGGCAAAGCATCTCGACATTCCGGTGATTAACGCGGGCGATGGCATGCACGAGCATCCCTCGCAAGCTTTGCTGGACGCCCTTACGCTCATTCGCCATAAGAAAAAACTGGACGGGATTCGGTTCGCAATCGTGGGCGATATTTATCACAGCCGCGTCGCACGCTCCATGATTCATCTGCTGAGCAAATTCGGCGCGCACATCAATTTGTGTGGTCCGCCAGAACTATTGCCGGAAGTCGCGCGCACGTTGGGGAGAGGTGTTCAAATCGTCACCTCAGTGGAAGACGCGGTTAGGGGTGCGGATGCGGTCATGTTGCTGCGAGTGCAAAAGGAACGCCTGGCAGGCATGAAGATCAGCTTGCCGAATTACGTGGCCAAATATCAGATGACCGCTGCGCGTCTGAAACTTGCCAAGCCTGATGCGTTGCTCATGCACCCCGGCCCGATTATTCGTGGGTTGGAACTTACTTCAGAGGTTGCAGACGGCCCGCAGTCCGTGATCGTGGATGAGGTCCGCAATGGAGTGTCGATGCGCATGGCAATTCTCGCCAACGCGGTTGGAAATGCGCGATGACACCCCGCGAAACTTCGGATAGGCAACGACGTTATCAATGGCGCAAAAGAAATCCAAATCGCTTCTGATCAAGGGTGGAAGGCTGGTTGATCCCGCCGTCGGCATTGACGCGCCCATGGATGTGCTCTTGCACGATGGCCGCGTGGCGGAAGTCGCTCCCCCGGGAAAGATTCGCGGCAATGCCGATGACACCTTCGATGCTCAAGGATTAATTGTTGCCCCGGGCTTCATTGATTTACACGTACATCTTCGCGAACCCGGCCAGAGTTATAAGGAAACCATCGCCACCGGCACGGAAGCCGCCGCCGCTGGAGGATTTGCGTCCGTCTGCTGCATGCCCAATACAACGCCGGTCGTGGATTCTCCGGAATGGGTTACCTGGATGGAGCAGCCGGAGCGGAGGGCTGTAGTTAACGTCTTCCCGATTGCCGCCGCGACTCAAGCCAGCAAGGGCGCAGTACTTACTGATTTTCGCGCTCTGCAACGCGCCGGAGCGGTCGCAATTACCGATGATGGCAAGCCCATCCTCAGCGATGCGACTATGCGCGAGACTTTGCGGGTGGCGGCTGAAATCGGACTGCCCGTCATTCAGCATGCGGAAGACACGCGCATGACCGAACATTGCTCGATGAACGAGGGGCCGACCTCCTTCCGCCTGGGCTTGCGGGGAATGAAAACCGCCGCTGAGGTTTCCATCGTGGAACGCGATATTCAGCTAGCACGGCAATTTACCGGATCGCGCCTGCACGTAGCCCACCTTTCCACAGGGGACGCCTTGAATGCGGTTCGCCGCGCCAAGGGCGATAAGATCCGAGTTACTTGCGAGGTCACTCCCCACCACTTTGCGCTGACGGACGATGCCGTCGGTGATTACGACACTAATTTCAAAATGAATCCGCCGCTGCGCTCCGAAGAAGATCGCGAAGCACTTCTAATTGCTCTCGCCGACGGTACAGTGGACGCGATCGCGACCGATCATGCTCCTCACGCTGTCCACGAAAAAATGGTCGAGTTCGAGCGCGCCGCATTCGGGATCACCGGCCTTGAAACGGCGATTGGACTTGCATTAACTGAACTGCTCGGCAAACGCAAAATTCCTTTAGCGAGAATCGTGGAGCTGTTCACCTCGGGTCCGGCGCGAGTGGTTGACCTAAAGGGACGCGGAACGCTTGTTCAAGGAAGCCATGCCGATGTAACGATCTTCGATCCAAAAAAGAGGTGGACTTTTCAGGCGGCGAGATCGCTATCGAAGTCGCGTAATACTCCCTTTGATGGATGGCAGTTCATTGGAAAAGTTGTCGCGACAATTGTTAATGGAGGAGTGGTGTATGGGGCATACTAGTTTCAGCAATGTATGTCATGTTGAGCGGAGGGAGTCGCGCTAGCGACGAGTACAGTCGAAACATCCCTATTCTTCGCAGTGGCTATTAATTCAAAATCCCCATTTTCTTCCCCACACTTTTCAAAACTCCTAGCGCCTGCTGCAATTCCTGTTGGGTATGGGTCGCCGTCATGATGGTCCGAATGCGCGCCTTACCTTCTGGCACTGTTGGAAAAGCAATCCCCGTTCCAAGCACTCCCTCTTTAAATAGTTCGCGAGAAAAGTCCATGGTGAGTTTGCCATCGCCGATAATGATGGGAGTGATCGGCGTCTCGCTCTTCGGAGTAGTTTTCCCTCCGATGTCGAAGCCGAGCAGCCCCAGCTCTTTTTTCCAGAAGCGAGTGTTCTCCCAAAGTTTTTCAATTCTTTCCGGTTCGTTTTCCAGGACGTCGAAGGCGGCGATGCACGTCGCCGCGACCGATGGCGGATGCGAAGTCGAAAAAAGAAACGGGCGCGCGCGATGATATAGAAAGTCAATGAGGTCGCGCGATCCGCAGACGTAGCCTCCTAGCGCGCCGATGGCTTTTGAGAGCGTGCCGACTTGGATATCCACGCGGCCGTGGACGTTGAAGTGATCAATGGTTCCGCGGCCGTTGCGTCCGAGTACGCCGGAGGCATGAGCATCGTCCACCATCATGATGGCACCATATTTTTCGGCGACGTCGCACAGTCCCGGCAGCGGCCCGATATCTCCGTCCATGGAAAACACGCCA
>JBEEGK010000106.1:0-5455 GCA_041166845.1 Acidobacteriaceae bacterium | reverse complement strand
TATCCAGTCCTGCTGTTCCTCGCGAACAGTACGTTCACTGGGATTATCTGGCTTTCGATCTTCAATTCTCGGAACATCGTTTTGCCGCGCACAATGGAATCCTGCGGCAGGGAGTAACTTCGATTGGCTTCGATCTGGACACTGCTTTGCGCAATGGCTCGTTTGCGGGCAACTCATCGTTCACAGCCAAACTTGATCTCCGTCACGCTGACGTTGCGGAAGCTTTGCGACTGGCAGGGTATGACTATCCGCTCACCGGCACAGGCGACATTTCGCTGCAGGCCTCAGGGACCTGGCTAGCACCGACCGGGAACGGGCGTGTCCATCTGGCGAATGCGATCATCCGGGGAGAAAGAGTCGACAGTCTCGATTCAGAATTCCTTTTCGACGCCGGGCAATTGTTTCTTCGCAACCTCGCTCTCAAGCAGCGCGAAGCCAGCATCATTGGAGACGGAAATTATCAACTGGACTCCCACGAATTCCATTTCAATCTTAGGGGATCGAATTTTGATCTGGGTCGCATTACCGCACAACAAGACCGTATGCAGATTGAGGGTCGCGTGGATTTTGCCGCGCAGCTCTCAGGGACACTACAAGAGCCCGCAATCAATGGGAATTTAAAAATTACTAACCTTCTTTTAGACAATGAATGGGCAGGCGATTTTCTGTTTACTGCGACGACCCAGGGCTCGGTGCTCCATCTCGTCGGGCGCTCTCAATTTGAAGCAACTGACCTTTCGCTCGACGGCGACATTACTCTCCGCGACAATTGGCAGGGGAAAGTGAACGCGCACTTCAGTCGTTTGGATTTCGACTCGCTGTTGCGACTTTATGTTCAGAACGGAATCACTGGCCACTCGACAGTTGCGGGCGACTTGGAGATGGAAGGGCCATTCCTGCGGCCGCGAGAACTCACCGCGAAAGGGAACCTGACCGACGTCAGCGCAAACCTCGAGAACCTTAACCTTCGCAATCGGGGCCCAGTGAAATTCTGGCTCTCGAGAGAAGAGTTAAAGGTCGAGCAATTTCATTTCGTCGGAGAGGACACCGATTTGTCAGGGGCAGGCAGCGTGCAGCTGGCGGGGCAAAGGGCGCTCGATTTTCATGCACAGGGAAAAATCAATCTTCAGTTGATCGAGAGCTTCAACCCTGATTTCACCTCTTCCGGCGTAGTTACAGTGGATCTGGTTGCTTTGGGAACGGTATCGAATCCCGCGATCCAGGGAAGAGTGCAGGTCAGCAATGGAGCCATCGCTTACATTAATTTGCCCAGCGCGTTCAGCGATATTAACGGCTCGATGTCTTTCAACCAGAATCGCCTGCAAATCGAATCACTCACCGCGCGTACTGGAGGAGGTACGGTCACTGTTGCCGGCCAAGCCACCAGCTATAACCGCCAGCTAAATTTCGATGTTTCTGCCAAGGGGCAGGGGGTGCGAGTACGCTATCCGCCGGGCGTCAGCTCGACGGCGGATGCCGATCTGCATTTTGCGGGCAGCTCCTCTGCTTCAAATCTTTCCGGCGACATCACCATTACCAAGCTGGGAGTTACTCCCGGCTTCGATTTTGGAGCATATCTCGCCCGCAGCGCGCAGGCATCAAGCCTTCCGCAAACTGACCCACTGCTGAATAAAATTCGGCTTGATCTGCACATCACCACCGTGCCGGAACTGCAAATGCAGACTGCGGCGCTGCGTCTTTCTGGGGACGCAGATTTGCATCTTCGAGGCACCGCGGGAAAACCGGTCCTGCTCGGCCGCGCCGATGTGATCGAGGGAGAAGCTTATTTCAACGGGACGAAATATCGCCTGGAACGAGGCGACGTTACCTTTACCAGTCCGGTGAGCACGACGCCTGTGCTCGATCTGCAGGCTTTTACTCACGTTCGAGACTACGACATCATGCTCAATCTGAATGGAGAAGTGGATAAACCCAGTGTGACCTACCGTTCCGAGCCTCCCTTGCCGACGGCCGATATCATCGCGTTGCTTGCCTTCGGGCAGACGACAGTGCAATCCGCGCAGCTGCAACAAGCCGGACAATCCGCTTTTACTCAACAGGCATCGAGCGCAATTCTTACGGAAGCGCTCAACGCGACCATCAACAATCGCGTGCAGCGATTGTTTGGCGTCAGCCGGATCAAAATTGATCCGCAGGGCCTCGCCACCGAAACTACTCCAATTCACACCGGCCCCGCAGTCACGATCGAGCAGCAGGTGAAAGACAATTTAACGATTACCTATAGCACTAACGTCGCCCAGACCTCTCAGCAGATTATTCAGGCAGAGTACAACGTCACTCGAAACGTCTCAATTGTTGGTATCCGTGATCAGAACGGCGTCGTAAGCTTGTCGGTGCGGGTACGGCAGCGCAAAAAATAAAAGTTGCCGGAGACGACCTTGGACGAAGAGGTGAACTCTCAACTCGACGGGTTTGTGACTCAACGCCGACAAATGGTTCAGTCGCAATTGCTGGCGCGCGGGGCTCGCGACCAGCGCGTACTCGACGCGATGGCTCACGTACCTCGGCATGCCTTCGTCGCAGAGGAATATCGGGCGCAGGCTTACGAAGATCATCCGATTCCCATCGGGGAGGGCCAAACCACGTCGCAGCCCTACATAATCGCAGTAATGCTGGAGGCGTTGCGGATCAAGCCCGACGACAAGGTGCTCGAAGTTGGAACCGGAACCGGATATCAGACCGCGCTACTCGCGAAATTGGCTTTCAGGGTTTATTCCGTCGAACGTCATGCCTTGCTAGCGCAACAGACCGAAAACATTTTGCGATCCCTTGGATATTCCAACGTTGGCGTGATATTAGGCGATGGAACTGAGGGTCTGCCAGAGTTCGCGCCCTTTAATTCCATAATCGTGTCGGCCGCAGCTCCTAATGTTCCGAAACCGCTTTTTGATCAGTTGGTGGAGGGGGGTCGCATGATCGTGCCGGTGGGGCCTGAGAATTCCCAGGAACTTCAGCTAATTATCAAAAACGCCGGCGAAGCAAAAGTCACACGAATGGAAGCTTGCCGTTTCGTCCCCTTGATTGGTGTTCACGGCTATTCGGTTGTGTCCTGATCGTAGACCTACAGAAGAGTCTTGCCCCTCCAGCCTGCCGAACTGTTTTACAATTTCCTGTGACCATCATTCACAACCTGCGCATCACGCTGGAGATGATTAAGTGGGAGCATTCTATATTCGCGCTCCCATTCGCTCTCTGCGGAGCAATGCTCGCAGCCCGTGGCCTCCCGACTCCCAATCAATTGGCATGGATTATCGTCGCGATGGTGGCTGCACGCTCCGCGGCCATGGCTTTTAACCGGCTCGCGGACGCCTCGATTGACGCTGCCAATCCCCGCACGCGCACCCGCGCTCTGCCGGCGGGGATGTTGTCGCCGTCGTTTGTTACAGCCTTCGTCCTCATCTCATCCGCGATCTTTGTACTAGCCGCATGGCGGCTCAATCGCATGGCCCTTCTGCTGGCGCCAGTCGCGCTGGCTGTTCTTCTTCTTTACTCTTACACCAAGCGTTTTACGCGCTGGTCCCATCTCGTCCTGGGATTTGCTCTGGGTATGGCTCCAGCTGCCGCCTGGATTGCTGTCCGGGGAGCGCTCGATGCGCGAATTTTATTGCTTACTGCTGCTGTCACATTCTGGGTGGCCGGATTCGACATTCTTTACGCGTGCCAGGATTACCAGCACGATCAGCAGGCCGGACTGCACTCGATTCCGCGATACTTCGGGATCCGGCATTCCCTATGGGTTGCGCGCGGTTTCCACCTATTAATGTTGCTCGACCTCATCATTCTGCTCCAGGTCTTTGGATTGGGAAGACTCACTCTCGCCGGAATCGTCATTGTCGCGCTGCTTCTCGCCTACGAGCATTCGCTGCTCGCGGCCGACGATCTCAGCAAACTGAACGCGGCATTCTTCACCATGAACGGAGTGATATCTGTCGTCTTTTTTCTGTTCGTAGCCGCCGATTTGTTGTTGCATAAGTAGCAGCACTCCCCCTGAGTTCTCGCTTGCGATATGATCATAGAGATGGCCCATTCATTCCAAACGGACGATCGCCTGCTACGCGCGATCCATGAAAAGGTAGTGGCAAGCGAGCGGTTGACCTTCGACGACGCCGTCAGCCTCTACCGTTCGAACGACATTCTCGCTGTCGGATGGCTGGCGAATGCCGTGCGCGAGCGCCTGCACGGAGACAAGACTTACTTCAACGTGAATCGTCACATTAACCCCACAAATGTCTGCGTCGCGGCATGCCGTCTATGCGCGTTTGGAAGAAAAAAAGGCGCGCCCGGCTCTTACACCATGGCGCTGGAAGAAGCCTTTGAAACAGCCGCTTCCGGGTACACCGAGGCCGTCACAGAATTTCATATTGTGGGAGGACTGCATCCTGATTTGCCATTCCAATATTTTCTTGATCTGATTTCAGGTTTGAAACAACGGTTTCCTCAGGTCCACCTGAAGGCGTTCACCATGGTGGAAGTTGCTTACCTGGCAAAGCGGGCCAAGCTTTCGATTCTGGAAACGTTGCAGCAACTGAAAGCGGCGGGTGTGGATTCGCTGCCCGGTGGTGGCGCCGAAATATTTGCGGACCGCGTTCGCCACATCATTTGCGATCACAAAATTGACGGCGACGAGTGGCTTGAAACCGCGCGCCTGGCGCACCAGGTCGGTCTGAAATCGAATGCGACCATGCTTTACGGCCACGTGGAAAATGACGAGGACCGCGCCGATCATCTGCTAAAACTTCGGGCTGTTCAGGATGACACCAAGGGCTTCCAAACTTTTATCCCGCTGGCGTTCCATCCTGACAACACCGCGTTGCAGCATTTGCCAAAAACAACCGGCATGTTGGACATCAAGCAGATCGCAGTCAGCCGCTTAATTCTCGACAATTTCCCGCACATTAAAGCCTATTGGCAGATGATGACCGCCAAGATCGCGCAGATTGCATTGCGATTTGGAGCAGATGATATTGATGGGACAGTGGTCGAGGAAAAAATTTATCACGACGCCGGCGCCACTACACCGCAGGGAATGCGTCGCCAAGATTTGATACGCCTCATCCGCGAAGCCGGACGCGAGCCGATCGAACGGGACACTCTCTATCGCCCAGTCACTCGTAACGAAACATTAGTCACCGTAGCCGTTTAATTTCGTCGCTGCTACTGGAAGAACTCGCCCATGTCGGGTGCCGAAGCTGATGCTCCCGGAAAGTCAGTTACTCCCAAAACCTTCATCATCAATCGCAGGGTGCTTTCATGCTGGTAGAAAGTGGTGGACTTATATCCCACTTTTGATTTCGGGCTGATGATCAGGGTAGAAACCCGACCGCCTCCATGAGCGAGATCCGTGGGTTGACCTTCGTCGAAGGTTAAAATCACCAAGCTGTTCGCGAAAGCTGGGCTGCTTAGAAACGGTCCGAGATTGTTTTTCAACCAGAGG
>JBEEGK010000105.1:0-2741 GCA_041166845.1 Acidobacteriaceae bacterium | reverse complement strand
TATTTCGACGATATGTTCCCGGCTCAACTGGCGCAACTTATAAACAATTACGAGGGTCTTCCTGCAGATCCCAACCAGAACCTGGGAGGGTTCGATCCTAACTGGACCAATGCTCAAGCGTTTCTGGGATACCAGACAAGCAATGTTGGATTCTTTTCAGGAAACGACTACACCGATGTCCAAGCGGAGATTGACTTGGCACTGGCTGCCAATGGCTTGCCAATAAGGTTTATGCAGCCGCAATATGGAGCACTCTCCACCTGGGCCACAATTGGGAACTCGAACTACAATGCACTGGCCTTGTCGTTTCGAGAGCGTACACACGGCCTGACCCTGGATTTCAATTACACCTGGTCGCATTCGATAGATGATGCTTCGGGACTGCAATCTGAAACCGGCTATGGCAATTTCCAGACCAACGGCGCTTTTATTCCCAGCGCTCTCCGGCCCGGCGAAAACTATTCCAACTCCGACTTCGACGTCCGCCATAGCATCAATGCTGACGTGGTGTGGCAGTTGCCATTCGGCAAGGGTGAAGCGATTGGCAGAAACGCTGGCCGTGCGCTCGACGCTGTTCTAGGAGGATGGCAGCTTTCTGGGATTTTCCGTTGGAACACCGGATTGCCAACGGGCATATCACCGTTTGACGAGAGCCAATGGGCTACCGATTGGAACGTTCAATCAAATTCCACCCCCACCAAGTCCCTTCATGCCTGTCCCAGCAAGCCCGCGAATGGTGCTCCTAAACTCTTCGGAACCTGCAACGTTGATCAGGTGTACCAGAGCTTCAGGAATGCATATCCCGGAGAAAGCGGTCCCAGAAACAACTTCCGGTTTCCCGGCTATGTAGATCTTGACTTGGGATTGGGAAAGTCGTTCAAGATGCCGTGGAGTGAGAACCAGCAGCTGCAGTTGAGATGGGACGTTTTCAACGTAACCAACACTCAGCATTTGACCGGAATCGCCGATTTTGCGGTCGCGCAAGATCCCGGCCTCAATCAACTGAGTGCGCCGCCAGACTGGTCGAACTTCACTCAAATTCAAGGCCAGCCCCGCGCGATGCAAATAGGCGCTCGTTACACTTTCTAAACTTGGTCGTGAATGGCCTTGCCACGGTACTCTTCCGCGGCAAGGCCATTCCCTCTGCCTTCTACGCGCAAGGCAATCGCCCGAAAATAAATCCTCTTATTACTATTGCATCTGGTGTAGGCGGTCGTAGATCGCGAGTCCCACGATCGCGAGCATGAGCAGTCCCGAACCCGCGCCCAGCCAGCGCAGGAACGGACTGATTTTTTCCACTTTGTGCATGATTTCCATCTGTTCCCGCTGCATGTGAGATTCGGCGTCGCTGAGGAACAGTTGATCGTCCTCCTGCATGGTCAGAGTGCTGCGGTAAATCAGGAGGGCGATCAGAACAGAGGTGAGAACTCCCCACCCAATCAGCAACTCGAGCAACATGGACATAATTCACCTCGGCACTGAAGTCGGGTTCCGAGGCTCTTGCCGCTAGGGGATGAGCTGGAGTCGTTTTGGCCCGCAACCAATCCGGGTAAGGGCCTCCGGGCGGAATTATAGTCCTGTCCGAGCGGCTCGGAGGTTATTTTTGAGATGAGTCCGTTTCGGCGAAGAGGTCATCTAAATCATAATAAGCAGAAGGCATCCTGGCGACGAATACAGGATGAGATTGCTGCTTAGTTTGCTATAATATATCCAGTATTTTGAAGGATTTGAGGAGAAATCAATGGCTACGAGCGTAACCCCTACAGCGACTCCGGATATACAGACCCAGAATGCGCCTGCGAAGACGGCGCCTATTTCGCTGACGCCGAATGCGGTCGCAAAGGTGCAGGAAATCATGACCCAGCAGAATCCGGTTCCAACTGGACTGCGAGTGAGCGTTGTCGGCGGCGGATGCTCCGGCTTCTCCTATTCGATGTCGTTTGAAAACGGCGCCGGCATGATGGACAAAGTTTTCGACATGAGTGGCCTCAAAGTGTATGTTGACGCTACTTCGCTGATGTATCTCAACGGATGCGTCGTGGACTACGTCGAAACTCTGGAAGGCGCGGGCTTCAAATTTGAAAATCCCAACGTGAAGAGCACCTGCGGTTGCGGATCTTCTTTCAGCGTCTAGAGTTTCGATAGCGTTTGTGCGGAATGAAAGCCTCATCGTGGATTAATGCGATGAGGCTTTTTTATCGTCTTCTTACGCGCACGCCTACTTCATCATTTTCTTCAACCGTGGCAGCACTTCTTTTCCATAGAATTCAATCACGCGTTTTTGGTTAGGCTGTCCTGAGTGGACGTGTACTTCGGTAGCCCCTGCGTCGAACAATTCTTTGAGTTTCTTAACGTGGACATCTGGATCGGTACCAAGCGGTACGTCCTCCAAAACCTTCTCCAGCGGAACTTCGCTCATGGCGTGCTTTTCTATTTCGCGCGGATCGGGGATGTTGAAATACGGTTTCCATGCTTTGGGTAGAAAACGCCACAGATTTGCTGCCTCTTCGGCCTCTTTTTTATCCCCCACGACGACAAATTGTTCGATGAAGACGGGCATCTTGGAAGCATCCTTGCCTCCCGCCTGGGCGCCGGCTTCGAACTCTGATTTGTGTTCTTTCCAGGTTTTCGGGTCAGTGATCAAGCCATCTGCATATTGGCCAACCCGACGCATTGCCTTGGGACCATTTCCGGCCATCAGCAGCGGGATGGTAGTTTTTGGCGGGTCATACAACATGGCG
>JBEEGK010000104.1:0-6901 GCA_041166845.1 Acidobacteriaceae bacterium | reverse complement strand
TGTTCATGGGCAATTCTCAGGAAGAACGCATCGTCAAAGATTTGAGATAGAGTACGTGCCGAACTCTACGGGGTTAGTCATCACTTCCTAATTCCTGTAGCACTTCCTTGATGATGAGAGGACCTCGTTTCGCGGAGATCTTGAGATCCTGAGCCCGGAGCATAATCTCACTTCGCTCGATTTGAGTAAGCTGGGAATAATTGCGGGAGCTTGCTAGCCACGGATATTTCTGACCACCCTGTTGCTCGTTTCTGTCTTTTTCTGGCATTTTCATTTCTCCTTAAATGTAAATCTCTGCGTCAGCTGTTGGAACGTAATGAGGAGTGGAAGATTTGCGGCGAAGCCTTGGTCTCCCTTTTGTAATTGCAACGATGCGATCACCAGGGCTATAGATCTCTGAATTTCTGCCGGGTGATTCAGCGAATGCACTGAAATCTCGAGTTCCCTCGACTCTTATGTCCGCTTCAGCTCGTACCGCGCTCGAACGCACTGGCGTCGTCAATATACATTGGGCTTCCGGGATCGCCGGTCGTTTGTTGATAGCCATTAATGGCACGATCATTTCATCTAAAACGACGATCCCAAAAATGTTAAACTTTTAAACCTGTGCCCCAATTCGTCATAGAACGCGAGATTCCCGGTGCCGCAGAACTCTCAGAAACTCAAATCAGGGAAATGGCGCTGAAATCGTTGCAGACCCTGAAGGAAATGGGGCCACAGATTCAGTGGCTGCACAGTTATGTCACCGAGGACAAAGTTTACTGCGTTTACCTCGCGCCGGATGAAGACAGCATCATCGAGCACGCCCGCCGCGTAGGCATTCCGGCCAATCGTATCGCCGCCGTTCGCCGTCTGATTGACCCTGCTAACCTGACATAGTTGGGCTCGGCTCATGCAGAGAGTATTGGATAGCGTTCTCCAGGCTCATTGCAATGCCTTCCGACCATGCATTTTCCCCCTCTGATTCGCTGAGTGCTCTCCGGGCAGAATGCAACGTCTGATCGAGTTTTGATTGTTCCGCTCGAGTCAAAGGAGCGCTGATCAGCTGGCGTAAATGCGCAGCAGCACCTGCCAGCTTCAAGGCGCGTGCGGCGTGCCCTTGAGCAACCGCCAGGCAAGCCGAGCCTTCCAACGTTCGAGCCATACCACGCCTGTGGCCTAATTCGGCGAAAATCTTCAGGGCTTCGCGGTACGCCGAGTGGGCAGTCAGATGGTCGCCCTGCTCGCAGTCAATGTAACCCAAATCCGTCAGTGACCGAGCAGAGCCCCAGTGGTCCCCTACTTCCCGGAAAGCGGAAAGCGCACGTTGATATAAGGCGCGCGCAGCGATGACTTCGCCTTGTTCTCGCGCGATGTCGCCCTGTTGATTGAGGGACCATGCAGCGCCGCTGCGATCACCGAGTTCCTCAAAGATTTCTGTGGCCTCATGGAGGGCCCATCGGGCCCGTGCATAATCGCCTCGGACCTTCACCACATTAGAAAGGTTGTGAAGGCATCGCGCGATGGCTGACCGGTCCGAAAGCATACGCCAACACGCCAAGCTTCGTTCAAAATTGCTCTGCGCCGACGCGTAGTCTCCTTCGTCGCGCGCCGTAATCGCCAAAGCATTCAATGACGCTGCGATGCCCCACTGATCTCCTAATTCTTCGTAGATCGAGAGACTCTGCGCCAGAAAGCGCTGGGCAGCCAAATAGTCGCCTTGCGTGGTTGACAACGCCCCGAGAAAATGCGATACCCTGGCCCGTTCTTTTGGACGTTCATCACCGGCGAGGCTCAAAACAGTCTCGAGCCGAAGTCGGCCCTCTGTCATGTGTTCGCGCATGTCCCAGAACCGAAACAGAGCCACGCATAGACGCAAGGCCCATTCAATTTCCATATTTTGAAAAAGCCAGTCGAGAGCAAGGCGGAAGTTATCAATCTCAAGATCGCAGAGAGCCAGCCACTGAGAACGATCCTCAGCGCTCAGTTCTGGATTGCCTTCTTCGGCGAGAACCAGACAGTACGCCGCATGCGCCCTCCGGATCGCGTTTTGTTCATTGCTCTCGTTGAGACTTTCCAAAGCGTATTCGCGAATCGTTTCCAACATCCCGAAACGTGGTTCGGCGCCTGCTCGATCCATGTGGTACACCAGATTCTTGTCCACCAGGGATGAGAGCCCTTCAAAGATGTTGACACCGAGATCGCGTTTTGTATTGCAAACCGCTTCCGCAGCTTCAAGAGTGCATCCGCCAACAAAAGCAGAAAGCCGCCGAAACAATTTCCGCTCGGCTTCATTCAAAAGATCATGACTCCAATCAATTGCGTTGCGCAGGGTTTGCTGTCGCTCAGGCAGATCAAGGGCACCACCCGTTAGTAATTGCAAGCGGCTCTGAAGCCTATCCAGGATGGCGCTAGGCGAGAGCACCTTGGTCCGGGCAGCTGCCAACTCAATCGCCAGAGGCAGTCCATCCAGCCGTGAGCAGACTCCACGAATTGCGGATTCGTTTTCTGGAGTGACCGAGAAACCGGGCCAGACCGCGGCTGCGCGCTGCGCAAACAACTCAAGGGCGGAGTTCTGCGCAAGAGGACTTACTGGAAATTCCTGCTCGCCGTAAATACGTAAGCCGGACCGGCTCGTGACAAGGATTTTAAGAGATGGAGAGCTCTCCAACATCTCGGCCACAGTTGGCGCTGCCGCGAGCACTTGTTCGAAGTTATCCAGGAGAAGCAAAAATGGTCCAGAGTGCTGCAGTTGATCCCCGATAAGCTCTGGGACTGAGCGATTGGCAACTTGCTTGATTCCTAGTGCGTCGGCAACGGCGGTCACAACGAGATCCGGCTGAGCGATTGAGGCCAAGCTGACAAACTGAACGCCCCCTATGAACCAGTCCGTAGTCGCGGCGGCTATCGCAATCGCAAGTCTGGTCTTTCCGGATCCTCCGGGCCCTGTCAGGGTCAGCAGCCGAATGTCCGGGCGGAATAGTAACTCGCTCACTGCCTCTAATTCTTGTTCTCGTCCGATGAGCGAGGTTCGCGGGTTTGGCAGAGCGTGGCGCCTCGGCGCGACCTTCGGAGGGGCGACCGCATGGCCGTCCGGAGCCTCAAGTTCGGCGCCAGGGAATGGATCTGATTTCGCATGAAGCTTAATTACCCCTGCAGAGAACAGGTATCCGCGCCGAGGCACAGTTTGCAGCAGTTGCTGGCTGCGATCATCCAGCGCACGGCGCAACTCAAGGGTGCATTGCACCAGCGAGTCATCGGTGACGAAAGCATCGGGCCAAACAGCTTCCATCAATTCCTGCTTGCCGATGAGCCGTCCCGGATGTTCTACAAAGTATTTAAGCGTTTCAAAAACCTTGGGGCGCAGCTTGATGTGCTCTCCCGCTTTGAGCACACATCCGCGTGCGACGTCGAGCGTGAATTCGCCAAATTGATAGTGTGCGGCGGAACTGGTTTCCAAGTGTGTTTCCGTTTCACAACTAAAACAGTTTGTTTCCCAATTTTCGGCTTTTCTTCGGCGTTGTTTCGTTACTTGTCGTCCTGATGGTTGTAACTTTGCCCTCGTTACAGAGCGGATTCTAGCAAAATGCGGCTTCCGAAGATGTCACAAAAGGCAGTCGTGCAAATCGGCATCGCTCTAAAAATAAGGAGAAAAGTTATGCATACGCAGATTCGCATGAGACTCAGAACACTGGCGAAACATTTTCGTTATTCCATGATCCCTCTCATTTTGGTGAGCGCTTGTTCCTTGCCCACCCTGGCGCAGGACAATCACTCGCACGCGCAGCAATCAACCACCGCCCAGAACAGCCAGGCGAGCGCCCTTCTCAAAATTGTTCGGGATTCGACAGAGCGTTTCAAGGATGTATCGGTGGCTGAGGCGGAGGGGTATACCCTTCAATTCGGCTGCGTTAGCGGGCCCGACGCCGGCGCAATGGGACTTCATTATGTTAACGGATCCCTCGTTGGCAGCGGCGTCCTCGACGCCACTCGCCCCCAGATCGTGATCTACGAGCCGCTGCCAAATGGAGGTCTGAAACTAACCGGCGCAGACTTTCTGGTCCTTGCCGACGCTTGGAATGCGAAGCATCGCGGCGCCCCGCCCGAGCTTATGGGGCAGCTCTTTCATTTATTCGAGGCACCCAATCGCTTTGGGCTCCCGGCCTTCTATACTTTGCACGTCTGGGCATGGAAACAAAATCCCAACGGCGCATTCGTGAATTGGCACCCAAATGTTTCATGCCAATCATTCGCCGGGCAAACGACCCCATAGTCATGCGCTGGATAAAGCAGCCTCTTCGATCGCTTAATAGACCGAAGAGGCTGCGCGACAGCAAAGTGAGAACTCTTCACTAAGGAGAAAAATTCAAAAATGAGCACCGCACAAGTTCCCGCTATAGACATGAATAAACTAAACGCCTTTATCGGACAATTCGTCACTGATCTAGGGGCCGCCGTTCATACCGGCATGGTAGTCATCGGAGAAAAGTTGGGACTCTACAAAGCTCTCGCTCAGGGCCCGATGAATTCGACGCAACTTGCGGCCAAGACGCAAACCGATGAGCGCTATTTGCGCGAGTGGCTGGCCTCGCAAGCCGCAGGCGGTTACGTTACCTACGATGAAAAAACAAACAAGTTCAGCTTGAGTGAAGAACAGGCCTTCACGCTGGCAGATGAAAACAGTCCCGCGTATCTGCCGGGGGCCTTCGAGCTTGCTCTTGGTTCGCTGGCCGCTGTTCCACGTATTGCGGAATCATTCCGCACCGGCGCCGGGATGGGATGGCATGAACATGTTGACGGCGTATTTCATGGCTGCGAGAAGTTTTTCCGTCCTGGTTACGCTGCCAATCTGGTTAGCGCGTGGATTCCTGCCATGCATGACGTCAAACAGAAACTTGAGAACGGTGCGCGGATGGCGGATGTCGGATGCGGAAAAGGGGCCTCGACCTTATTAATGGCTAAAGCATTTCCCAATTCGCACTTCTTTGGGTTCGACTCCCACGACAAGTCCGTTGAAGCGGCCCGCGAGTCGGCCAAACGCGAGGGCGTATCCGATCGCGTAACGTTCGAAGTGTCGAAAGCAAAAGAATTTCCTGGAACGAACTATGATTTTGTAGCTGTGTTCGATTGCTTGCATGACATGGGAGACCCGATCGGTGCCGCAGCGCATATCCGGCAGTCCCTGGCAAGGGATGGCACTTGGATGATTGTTGAACCTTTTGCAAACGATCAGTTGAAAGACAATTTGAATCCGGTGGGACGGGTTTACTATTCCTTTTCCACCCTCCTGTGTACGCCTTGCTCGCGATCACAAGAAGTCGGACTGTGCTTGGGGGCGCAGGCGGGAGAGGCGCGAATTCGGGAGGTTGTAAACGCGGCCGGGTTCAACCGCTTCCGTCGCGCCGCGGAAACACCCTTCAACATCGTTTACGAAGCTCGACCGTGACTTGGTGGTCCGGGTGCAAGGGCTTCCGGACGAAAAGAGCCGCTGTCTTACCAACCTGCATCACGAATGTAGAGCACGGTAGAATTTCCGAAATTAGTTTTTGGCAGGGGGGAAATTAAATGAATACAGTTCCTGACGCAACTGTTTCCAAAGAGCACGCAATCGACAGTAGTGTGCCCGGGGATGCACGTAAACCCACCCTCCCCCCACGGCGCGCCGTTCAGTCGGTGCTTACTGAAGGAATGCTTGCGCGCTTCGATGCACGCGCCGCAAGTTACGACCGGGAGAACCGTTTCTTTGCAGAAGATTTCGAGGAACTTCGGGCTGCGAAGTATTTGTTGTTGCCGGTCCCAGCCGAACTAGGTGGCGCGGGCATGACGCTTGCTGAAGTATGCCAGGAGCAGCGCAGACTCGCCTATCACGCGCCCGCGACAGCGCTCGCGGTAAACATGCACCTCTATTGGCTCGGTATTGCAGCCGATCTCTGGCGCAAAGGGGATCATTCTCTCGAATGGATTTTGCGTGAGGCAGTCGCCGGCGAGATTTTCGCAGCCGGCCATGCGGAGAGCGGTAACGACATTCCAGTCCTTCTTTCGACCACGAAAGCAGAACGTGTCGATGGAGGCTATCGGTTCTCAGGCCGTAAGCATTTTGGAAGTCTGACGCCGGTGTGGACTCGACTTGGCATGCACGGAATGGATACCAGCGATCCTAATCAGCCGAAGATCGTTCATGCGTTCATGCCACGCGATAGCGACGGCTACACGATCGAGGATACCTGGGACGTACTCGGGATGCGCGCGACTCGGAGCGACGACACCGTGTTGGAGAATGCTTTTGTTCCGGACCGATACATTGCTCGGATCGTGCCTGCTGGCGCGACCGGAATTGATCAGTTCGTACTCGCGGTCTTTGCATGGGCGCTGATGGGCTTTGGCAACATTTATTTCGGACTAGCGAAACGCGCGCTTGATAAAAGTGTTGCCGCCGCAAAGAGTAAAGGCTCGCTAGCGCTGACGCGTTCGATGGCATATCACCCCGAGGTCCAACATGCCATTGCAGAGATGGTCCTCGAACTTGAATCTATCGGACCACATCTCGAGAAAATTGCCGACGACTGGTCCCATGGCGTAGATCATGACGCCGAGTGGCCTGCAAAAATCTTTGCCGCTAAACACCATGCGGTGGAGGGATCGTGGCGGGTGGTAGATATGGGGTTAGAAGTAATGGGAGGTTTCGGGATCTTTCGCTCCGCGGGATACGAGCGATTGATTCGAGACGCCCGTTTGGGCCGGATCCATCCCGCAAACTCGTTCCTAACGCATGAAGTAGTGGCGAAGACCGCACTCGGGATCAGCTTGGACGAACAACCTCGCTGGGGCTAGTTCGCGTAACTCAAGACGGTTTTGATTTCGTTTTGATGATGGTGACGCACCGAGTGCGGAGTCCGTGGATCCGCACAAGATTTATCGATTT
>JBEEGK010000103.1:0-13455 GCA_041166845.1 Acidobacteriaceae bacterium | reverse complement strand
AAGCGCCGAACCGCTGCTGCAGCGTGTTCTTGAGATTCGACGCGCCGTTTTTGGTCCTGAACACAGAGATGTGGCGGCCAGCCTCGACAACCTCGCAGCCTTGAAAAGGTCAGAAAGCAGGCATATGGAAGCGGCAAATTATTATCAGCAGGCGATTCTGATATGGGAGAAGGTCTTGGGCCCAGACAGTCCTGAACTCGCGCCCGATTTGAACAATCTGGCAGCAATCTATGAACTGAGCAAAGACCCGCAACGGGCGGAGCCCTTGTTTTTGAGAGCGATTAGCCTCGACGAAAAGGCGATTGGATCCGAGAGCCCCGAAGTCGGAACTGACCTAAACAACCTCGGGCTGCTCTATTTGTTAACTCGGCGATATCAGGAGGCTGAAAAAATATTTCAACGAGCGCTAGCCATTCGGATAAAGGCATTCGGAGACAAAGACCCCGCGGTAGGGGAAACAATGGGAACCTACTCCTCCGTGCTGAGCGCGTTGCACCGTAACGCCGAGGCCCAACAAATGCAACTCAAGTCTCGAGCCATTCTGCAGGGTCAAACTTCAAAGAGCGCCAATTGAAGGACGCTTAGGAGGGGTTGAACCTCCTCACTTGAGTTGCATATAGGTGGCCCCCCAGTATCCTGCCCTGTTTCGGTTCCTGAATAAACGCTATCATGCGCAAATTTCGCGAATCGGATTCCAAATTGAGTTGGACGTCTTTCTTGAAGTCTTCTCCCTGTTTTAAATAGGTAATCTTTGTGAGACTTCGGACTACGGCTATATGTGTCAACCGACGTCCCGAATTTTCCCCTCCGGAAACCTGTGTTTCCGCGTGGTTGAGGGCAACAGCAACATAAATTTCTGCGGCATTGGTTCCGAACGACGTCCCCAGTAACCCCGTTTCTAAATGAGCATGCACTACGTGCGAACCGTCTACCGAAATTGATGACAAGCGCACCGGAATCTTGCCAGTGCTTGCCGCCTTTCTAAAGGCCTTGTCAGCCAGTCCGGAATCGCTGCCTACGAACTCGCTGGTTCCATCCACTACCATTTGCGGAGTGTAGACATCGTCCAACCCAAAACGCTCGGCATACGCTCTTTGCCGCTCGCTGAAAAAATGCGCGGAGTACGGATCTTTCCAGCCGATATTGTTCCAGTAGTCCACGTGCTCGCTCAGAACAATCGTTTCCTGGCCGGGAATCGATTGACCGTCTAATTTTTGAAGCAGTTTGTCAGCGGGAGGGCAGCTCGGGCATCCCTCTGAAGTGAACAGCTCCACCAACACAGGCGGATGTGTTTCGAATCCGTGGGCCACCCGATGCGGCGCCACCAGCATCGAGATCCAAGAAAGGACAACAATCACCAAAGGAAGAACTTTGCTTGTATTCATATTTTCTCGCGCTCAGTTCAGTGGATGTGCTAACGCCCTAAAAGTTGCGCGACCCAACGGCGCGCATTCTCCCAGGAAAGATCGCTCATCAGCTTGAGTCTATTGCTGACGAGCCTAAGGCATGACCGCCAATCTCGACGCCGCGGACCGCTGTTTATGCCATTCGCCTGGGTGAGTCGAAAACCAATCTCGCGCTTCCTGAAAGGATGCTATTTCGACATAGACGCTTTCGATTCGATCCCGACAGGACTAATCATCGTTACGGAATCTTTACGAACTTTTTAGACCCCTTTTATGTGCCTGTCATCTTAAATAAATAAAGAAATTGGCGGATACATGTCTCGCAAGCGAGCCATGAATCAACCCTAGGAATTCCAGTAAAGGGGGTCGTGGTTAGACCATGCGACTCATCACAAGTTTAGCGTCCATTTTTTTAGTTAGCGTCCCATGCGTTCAAAGTCAAACCCCGGCGAACAGTGCACCCACAGGCGAGCCAGCTACTACTCCCGCGCAAGCTCAGTCTTCGAATGACAGTGGTGGGAATGCCGAAATTATGCGCGAGCTCGAAGTCATGCGAGATCGCATTCGCGAGTTGGAAGAGAAGACGAAGGCGAATTCGGCGGCCCTCCCCCCAAAGGATGCCGTTGTCAGCGAGTCTTCTTCATCTAAGCCCGAGCCCCCAACGCCGGTGACTACCGAAAGCAAACCGGGGAAGGAAGAACCTTTCGCGTTCGCCGATTGGACTTGGTTAAACGGGAACCCGCGCACGAAAGAGCCCGCGTTCGACTCGAAGTTCTTTACGCCCGAGGTTCGCGTGGACGTCGCATATCACTATGACTTCAACCATCCGAAGGACGATACGATTGGAGGTTCCAGCGAGGTCTTCCGCTCAAACGAAGTATCACTCACGCACTTAGGTATAGGCGGTGATTTTCACTATGACCATGTTCGCGCCCGGGTGCTGAGCCAGATTGGCCTCTACTCTACGGCTACGCCTCGCAATGACGCCAGTCCTACCCGGGGACAATGGGACCTGGCCAATGCCTACAGATATGTTAACGAGGCATACGGTGGCTATCATTTCGACGCCCTTCATGGAATCAACGTGGATGCGGGTATTTTCCTGTCGTACGTCGGTCTATTCAGCTTTTACCAATTCGACAACTGGGCCTACCAACCATCTTACGTATCGTCAAACACTCCGTGGTTCTTCACCGGCATGCGTATCCAGGTTTTTCCGACCAAGAAGTTGAAGATTGAACCGTGGATCATCAACGGCTGGCAATCCTACGGACGTTTTAACGGAAGATTGGGATTCGGTGGGCAAGTTCTGTACCGCCCAACAAGTTGGGTATCGATTATTTCCAACAACTACGGAGCGGGTGCCGACGCACTAGGCATTCCAACCCGCACTCGTTATCACACCGATAACAGCATAGAAGTGAAATATTACGATCATACAGAGCGTTTTCTAGACAAGATGGCATTTTCCTTCACTGCCGACGCGGGCTGCGAAACTGGCGGCGGCGTGAGTTGCACTGGCAATAAAAAGGACTCTCAGGGCCAGATCGTCGCCTTTAAGCAGAGTTTCCTCGGATACATGCTTTACAACCGCTTCTGGTTCCATCGTGACCGTTATGCAGTCACTATCGGCGGCGGCCAGATGAACAATCCTGGACGTTATCTTGTGCTGCTGCCACCAATCAATGGGGCTACCGCGAGCTCGGGCACGCCATACTTCACGGCAAATCCGGGAGATCAATTCAAAGCTTGGGACATTTCTGGAACATACGATTACATGCCTAGCCAGTACATCACTTTTCGCTGGGAATACAATCACCGCCACGCCAATGTGCCATACTTCAGCGGCCCGGGCGGGATGACGCCTGCGGGCGGAAACACCGGCAGTCCGGGATCCGTAGTTGCGGGGTTCCAGCCTGATCTGCGTCGCACCGAGGACCGAGGAACTATGGCAATTCTCGTGAAGTTCTAGCTGCGGCGGAGATCCAGAGAGCAAAAGAGCCTATCTAGCTCAAGCTTATGACAGTCCTCTGATGCGCCGATTTAATAGCGCCAGAGGATTGTCTCCTCTTGCAATCCCTCGTAGGACTCTACACAATCATTCCTCGCGTGTCGGTGCGATGTTCTTTACCGCTTGCGCTTGAATCAACCCCAATGAGGTAATGGAGCATGGCAAGCCAGATGGTGCCAGCGAATATTCTAGTGGTGGACGACGAGCCACAAATCACTCGGGTTCTGAAGACTGCTCTATCCAGCAAGGGTTATGCGACCCGGACCGCCGCCGACGGCTACGAAGCGCTCCGCGTTATCGAGGGGTGGAGTCCTGATCTAGTAATTACGGATTTGAGCATGCCGAATATGGACGGCCTGGGTCTTTGCAGACATTTGCGAAAAACTTCTCAGGTCCCGATCATCGTCCTTTCGGTGAAAGGGGAGGAGCGTATCAAAATCGAAGCCTTGGACGCAGGAGCGGACGACTACGTGACCAAGCCATTCAACATTAACGAACTCCTTGCGAGGGTGCGAGCTGCCCTAAGGAGAGTTGCAGCCTCGGAAGAGCCGGAGCAGGAAGCCATCCACATCGGCCACTTCAACATAGACTTGCAGTCCCGGATGGTGAAAGTAAAAGAGCGCGAAATCCATCTGACTCCGAAGGAGTTTGATCTCCTCGTATACATGGCGCGAAATTCAGGCAAGGTAATAACCCACCGGGCAATGCTTTCCCACGTCTGGGGACCAAATAGCACAGAACAACCAGAATATCTACGGGTTTTGGTCGGCCACTTACGTAAGAAGTTGGAAACGGGCGAGACTCCTCAGTACATAATTACGGACCCGTGGGTAGGATATCGCTTCGAGCCGGGCACTTAAGCAAGCGTTAATCTTTCAATGATCCGAGCGTTCCGCTCTCATTTTGTGTATTCCTGTGGGCGATTTTCTTTTTACGAAGTTTTTATGATGTTTTTATACGTAGTTTATGGATGTTCCGTTTAAATAAATCTTGCCAGCCAGCACGAAATGGAACACTGGCAAGGAGATTCCAAATGATTCCGAGGGCAGTTGTTATCGCACTGTGCCTCATGGGTGTAACGTTTTATCTTCTGTTCCTTTGGGCACTGATCGTAGATTCCCGGAAACGCCGGGCTTCTGAGCGCTCTTTAGCAGAGCGTCGCAAGGCTGCGACATCCCAGAAGGGGACCAACATCCGAAAGCAGTGGCGATTGGGCGAACGAGGGGTGTCAGATGAAGAGAGCCTGCTCTACCATTTCCAACGATGGCTCCGGCCAGATCCTAGGCGCACATCTACTCTGCCGCAGGAACGGGCGTGCGCATTGCCAAGCTCGGAGGCGGCTCGCTCGATCCCGGACACTCCTCAACCTTCAGATATTGTGCGCCGCCGCGTGAGCAATGGTCTTTGAAAGTACACGCGCGGCCATGTGGAGAGGCGTTACTTTGTACTAGAGTGCGAAGCTAGAAGCTAAATGAGCGCCGCGAACAGATGAAAAAAAAGAAAAGTGAATATCTGCATTGAGCTACACCGGGGAGGCCGACGATGGCTGACTTGATTTTTGCTGCACTGACTGTGGCGTTTTTTGCCCTTTCAATCGGATATGTGCACTTCTGCGATCGCCTGAAGTAGGAGAGATAAGCCATGAGTATGCAATCGGTCGTCATGCTGACAGTTAGTGCATTGACGATGGCGTATCTGATTTATGCGCTACTGCGTCCGGAGAAGTTTTGAGATGACAGCGAATGGGTGGTTTCAAATACTGTTTTTTCTGGCGCTGATCTTCATCGTCACCAAGCCGATGGGGATATTTATGTCGAAAGTCTTTAATCGGGAGCGCACATTCCTGGATCCGGTTTTACGTCCGATCGAGAAACTCCTCTATCTCGTGACAGGCGTGGATGAAGATCATGAGATGCGATGGACTGAGTACGCCGTGTCCATGCTGCTGTTCAGTACCGTCTCAATGCTTCTGCTGTACTTGGTGGAACGGCTCCAGGGATTTCTGCCGTTAAACCCACAGCACTTCGGAGCGGTTAGTCCACCCGCGCTGGCCTTCAACACCGCCACCTCATTTACTACTAATACCAATTGGCAAAACTATTCCGGCGAAGCGGTGATGAGCTACTTCACTCAGATGGCCGGACTTGCCTACCACAACTTCGTCTCTGCGGCGGTGGGCATTGCACTGGCCATAGCATTCATTCGAGGTATCTCGCGGCGGCAAATGCAAACCATAGGGAACTTTTGGGTAGACATGGTTCGCAGTTGCCTCTGGGTACTTTTACCGTTCTGTATCGTGGGCGCGCTGCTGCTTGTTTCCCAGGGAGTGGTCCAGAACTTCCGTCCATATGAGAAGGCCACTCTGGTGCAACCGATGGACGTCCAGCGGGTAGGACAAGATGGAAAGCCGGTCGTCGGCTCAGATGGCAAACCTGTGATGGATGAGACCACTGAACAGACAATTGCGCAGGGCCCAGTCGCCTCGCAGGAAATTATTAAGCAGTGGGGCACTAACGGCGGCGGTTTCTTTGCGGCCAATAGCGCGCATCCATTCGAAAATCCCACGCCCTTCTCCAATCTCATCGAGGTGTTCGCGATCTTCGCCATTTCCGCTGGTCTCACCTACACGCTAGGCAGAATGACCGGATCGCAGCGGCACGGCTGGGCGGTTTGGGCCGCAATGGCTACTTTGTTTCTCGCGGGCGTAACTGCTACTTACTGGGCCGAAGCTCGAGGTAATCCGCTTCTTGCAGGCGTTGATCAACGTACAAGTGCCCAACAGCCCGGGGGCAACATGGAAGGAAAGGAGGTTCGCTTCGGTATCGCGAATTCCGCTTTATTTGCCACGGCGACCACCGATGCAAGTTGCGGAGCGATCAACGGATGGCATGACTCGTTCACTCCGCTTGGCGGCATGATTCCGCTGATTAACATCATGTTGAGCGAAGTGATATTCGGTGGAGTCGGCGCCGGCATGTACGGAATGCTTATATACGTTGTGCTGGCGGTCTTTATAGCTGGTCTTATGGTCGGTCGTACTCCTGAGTACCTCGGTAAAAAAATCGAGGCCTACGACGTCAAGATGGCAATGCTCGTGGCCTTGGTGTTCCCGTTGGTCATTCTGGTACTTGCAGGATTGTCCGCGGTTCACTCGTACGGCACGTCGAGTATTTCCAATCCCGGGCCTCATGGTCTGACCCAGATTCTCTACGCCTACACCTCACAGGCGGGCAATAACGGTTCCGCGTTTGGCGGGTTGAGCGGTAATACCCCTTGGTACAACATCTCAGGGGCATTCACGATGCTCATCGGACGCTTCCTGATGATCATCCCGATGTTGGCGATCGCCGGAAATTTGGCGAGCAAGAAGTACGTTCCACCGTCGCTGGGCACGTTCCCCGTGACTACACCCCTGTTCACCGTCCTTTTGATTGGCGTGATCTTGATTGTTGGGGCGCTCACATTTTTCCCGGCACTTAGCCTGGGCCCAATTCTCGAACACTTGCTGATGGGAGCGGGCAAGACTTTCTAGAGGCAATCCAACTATGGCGAAAAAGAGCAGGGCTATATGGGAATGGAAAATCGTACGGCGGGCCATGTGTGAAGCTCTTCTTAAGCTTAATCCGCGAAAAATGATGGGGAACCCCGTCATGTTCGTAGTGGAGATCGGAAGTGTAATCACTTCCGCGCTGCTGTTTAAACACGGAACTGACTTCAAGTTCAATTTGCAGATCACCTTTTGGCTATGGTTCACCGTCATATTTGCCAACTTTGCGGAAGCTATGGCCGAAGGCCGCGGCAAAGCGCAGGCTGATACCTTGCGCAAGGCTCGGTCGGAGACCCTTGCCAACCGCCTTACTGGAAGCAACGGGAATGTCGAGCGAGTGCCAAGCGCTAAATTGCGTTCGGGCGACCTAGTTTTTGTTTCCGCAGGCGAGTTGATTCCGTCCGATGGCGAAATCATCGAGGGCATCGCCTCGGTGGACGAGTCAGCTATCACAGGTGAATCCGCGCCCGTGATCCGCGAATCGGGCGGCGATCGCTCCGCTGTGACGGGCGGCACGCGTGTTCTCTCCGACAAAATTAAAGTCAAAATTACCTCGAACCCCGGAGAGACGTTCCTTGACCGCATGATTGCGCTGGTTGAGGGAGCGGAACGACAAAAGACGCCAAATGAAATTGCACTCAACATTCTGCTCGCTGGCTTAACTATCATTTTTTTAATGGCGGTGGTGACGCTTCAGCCATTCGCGATTTATTCCGGCTCTCCCCAGACAATATTCGTTCTTGTCTCACTATTGGTCTGCCTGATCCCCACAACGATTGGAGGATTGCTCTCCGCAATTGGAATCGCGGGCATGGACCGTTTGGTCCAACACAACGTACTGGCAATGTCTGGGCGCGCTGTAGAAGCCGCAGGAGACGTAAATACCTTGCTGCTCGATAAAACTGGAACAATAACGTTGGGAAACCGTCAGGCAGCACAGTTCATTCCCGCGCCCGGTGTCAGTGAAGAAGAACTTGCTGATGCCGCCCAACTATCTTCTTTGGCGGACGAGACTCCAGAGGGCCGCTCAATCGTCGTCTTGGCAAAAGAGAAATTCAACCTGCGCGGTCGAGAGCTTTCTTCTCGCGACGCGCATTTCGTTGCTTTTACCGCTCAAACTCGAATGTCAGGAGTAGACCTCAACGGTTACGAAATCCGAAAGGGTGCGGCGGAAGCCGTCCAGAACTACCTCTTGCAGAATGGTCACGAAGTACCCGGCGAAGTCAAAGCCTCTGTCGAGTTGATCGCACGAAACGGAGGAACTCCGCTCGTCGTCGGCGAAAAAGGCCGGGGAGCTCTCGGGGTAATCGAACTGAAGGACGTTGTGAAGGGCGGCATGCGAGACCGATTCGCCCAACTGCGGGCTATGGGCATCAGGACAGTCATGATCACCGGCGATAATCCGCTTACCGCCGCTGCGATCTCGCGTGAAGCTGGCGTAGACGATTTCCTGGCGCAAGCAACTCCAAAAGACAAGATGGACCTGATCAAACGCGAGCAAGCGCAGGGGAAACTTGTGGCAATGACCGGAGACGGCACCAATGATGCTCCCGCGCTTGCGCAGGCGGATGTTGGGGTTGCGATGAATAGCGGAACTCAGGCAGCTAAAGAAGCCGGCAACATGGTTGATCTGGACTCGAATCCCACCAAGCTAATTGAGGTAGTGGAGATCGGCAAGCAGTTATTGATGACACGCGGCTCCTTGACAACGTTCTCCATCGCCAACGACGTTGCGAAATATTTTGCCATCATCCCGGCTATGTTCGCAGGTACATTTCCCGTGCTCAACGCGCTCAATGTTATGCATTTGCAGACATCACAGTCTGCAGTACTGTCCGCGGTTATTTTCAACGCGATCATCATCATCATTTTGATACCGCTGGCGTTGCGAGGAGTGAAATATCGCCCAATGGGCGCAGCTGCCTTGCTGCGTAATAACCTTTTGGTCTACGGATTGGGAGGAATTATCGTTCCGTTCATCGGCATCAAGCTGATAGATATGCTCATCACCAGCGTGGGTTTGGCATAGGAGCCTCTAGATGAAGAAAAATCTTGTCACCGCAATACTGATGACTATAGCGACTACTTTATTACTCGGAATTGTATATCCCTTGGTAGTTACCGGCCTTGCCCAGGTGTTATTCCGCGACAAAGCGAATGGACAATTAATCCAGGCCAACGGGAAGCTTGTCGGCTCACGAATTATTGGCCAGGCATTTTCGTCTCCAGAGTACTTCCATTCGCGGCCCTCTTCAGCAGGAGCCGGATACGATGCCACTGCCTCTAACGGATCGCAGTTAGGGCCCACCAACCACCTTCTAATAGAACGGGTTAAAGGAGATGTTGCCACCGCCCAGTTGGACAATCCAGGAACGCCAGTACCGGTTGACTTAGTTACCGCTTCTGCTTCTGGACTGGATCCCGAAATTTCCCCCGCGTCTGCGGCGTTCCAACTGCCTCGTGTAGCCAAGGCGCGAGCTATAGACGTAGCGATTCTGCGGCATCTTGTAGCTGATCACACAAAACCGCGCCAGTTTGGAATTCTTGGCGAATCTCGAGTCAATGTATTGGAACTGAACCTCGCTCTGGACAGGCTGTCACCGCTGATCAGAAAAGCTGCCAAGTAGTTATCTAAGCCTATTCGGCAGGAGCGTAGTAACCTTGCTTTGAGTACACCTTCAGTTTTCCTTGAGCTGCTTTTCCTGCGAGCCGGATTTTAAGCTTGCGCCACTTGCCGTCCCGCTCACGATTCGTGGGGTAATAGCCTAAAACGTACTGACTGCGTAATTCGTGGCTAACCTGTGTAATCGCGCGAAGGAGTTCCTCAGAGTCGTGAACGGCGAATACTCGACCGCCGGCTACTGAGGTTACTTCGTCGAGTTGGAGCGGCCCCACCCTTTCTTCCGGTCTGGTTACAAAGCGGCTGAATAAACCAATCGCATAGACCCCTACATTCGACTCTTCTAAAATAGACTTTAACTGAGACTCAGTATGACGACTATGGTTATCACCTCCATCGGAGATAACTACGATAGCTTGCCTTCGATAACGCGCATTGCCCAGTAAGTCCACTCCAAAAGAAATGCCGTCCCATAGAGCTGTCATGCCGTTGGGCTCAAGCGTCTCCGTTACGTTTTGAAGTTTTTTCTCCACATCGTCGAAGTCAACAACGATGGACGGTTTATCCTGGATCACAATTAACCCGAATTCATCTTGCGGATTAGACGTTTTGACAAGCTCGGCAAGAGCGCCGCGAACTTGATGAAACTTATCGGCCATACTTGAGCTTGCGTCAAGAACGACGACGAGGGAAATTGGCTCGTCCACATTGGAAAGATATCGAATAATCTGAGGCTTCTTGTCATCCAACACAGTGAAGTCCCGCGGGGCCAGTCCGGTGACTGCACGGTCTAAGCGATCCAAGACCGTGGCATTCACCAACACCAAGTCCACATTAGCTCGAAGCATCGCTTGCGTTTTCGATGCGACATGCATGGGTGGCGACATGTATGCCGCATGGACATCGGCCTGTGAAACCGATCTTGTGTTTGCAATAAGTACAAACGATGCCCCTAGGAAAACGGCGAGAGCGGGGAAGGCGTGCATCGAGGATAAGTTTGGCCTCCTTCGCGACGACTCAATCACGGAGGAAGATCTTGTCGCAAAAATGGCCATCTGCAGATCTCATATCCAAGATACTTCGACAGCAATGAAAAAATGATAAAGAGAGCGTAGAAAGAATGTATAGATGGTCTTCAGCGGCCGGAGGTTGCGAAGGCCAAGTCGTTCCGCATCAACAAATTGCGTGCTGTCGCGATGACCTCCGCTCTGCTGAACTATAAAATCCCAAGCCTTTATGAACAATTTATGGAGCTTTTATCCACCTTTTATGGGAGCTCGTATGAAATGAATTTGGCCCGACAAGGCAGTAAGGATGAGATGAGTATTAGAAGAAAAGCTGCCCGTCGGCGCGTGAATCAGAAAGGGCATCCATGTCGAACCAGGAAATATCAGCAGAAAGGTTGGCCGAGCTTTTTCACCACTATCATCAAGTTTTAGGACCCAATCCCAGTAGTAGTATCAGTTCAATACTGCTGTGGGAGGAATTACCGAAGCAGGAACAGGGTCGATTCGTTGCGGCGGCGCGCCTGGCTCTGCTGGAAATAGAGTCATCTCCTAAAGAGGATTCAAGACGATACTTTGCAAAGCCAGGTGAAGCCGAATGGGGCTGCTAGAACAGATGATGATTCCACTTCGGAAAAGGTCGCGACGCAACGAGGGAAGTCTGCGGGGCGAAATAGTGGAGTCCGGCGGCTCAGCATCGATCTCACGGGGCGGAGTGTAGCAGATGCACGGCCGGCCCTTGATCTAAACCAGATGAATTTGACGTCCTTAGTCTTCCTCGCCACACATTCAAAAAATCTGATGACGCCGCGCACAGCATTAGTAGAGAATCGTGCTTCGCGTGGGATTGCGCGTACCAAGTTCCTAAGGGCACGCTACTTTTACTCGCTATAAGCTTGGTGCGTTGTGCGCCGGACACCTTATCCGCGGACGGAGACGTGGATCGCGTCCGGTTCGATCCACTGGCGGATTCCGACTGCGCAGGTCTTGAGAAATGGGCATCTAAGCCAAATTAGTATTGAACAGTCAAGGTTTCCGTTTCGAACGTAACAAGCTAATATTTTGTGTCGGCCCTGCAAATATGATGCTGTCAGGTTACTCAACTTAGCGAGGAGCAATTTATGAAGGTTCTGATCGTTTGCTTGATGCTGTGTGTGATTGCATGTGCGGCCGGCACCCGCGCGATATCCAAGCAATCGTTTGGCAAAACTGCGGAGGGCGAAGAAGTCTATCTTTACACTCTGAAAAATAGCACTGGCACGGAAGTCGCTATTACTAACTATGGCGGGACCATCGTCTCGTTGAAGGTTCCGGACCGCGCCGGAAAGATTGAAGATGTCGTCCTCGGATACGACGATTTCAATGGCTACCTTACCCCCAAGAGTCCTTATTTTGGCGCCACGGTCGGACGCTATGCCAACCGTATAGCAAAAGCAAAGTTCACCCTCGACGGAAAGGAATATCACCTCGCTGCCAACAACGGACCGAATTCGTTGCACGGAGGGTTGAAGGGTTTCGATAAGCAAGTGTGGTCGGCCAAAGACTACACCGATGCCAAGGGAGAACATCTGGCTCTGCATTATCTGAGTGAAGACGGGGAAGAAGGCTATCCGGGAAATTTGAACGTGCAGGTGATTTTTACGCTGACACCCCGAAGTGAACTGCAGATCGAATATTCCGCGACTACCGACCGCGACACAGTTCTGAATTTAACTAATCATTCTTATTTCAACCTTGCGGGACAGGGCAAGGGTGACATTTTGAAAACTCAGATCACGTTGCTTGCGTCGCGCTTTACGCCAGTGGATGAGACCTTGATTCCCACCGGCGAGTTGCGGAGCGTAGCAGGGACTCCATTCGATTTCCGCAAACCTACCGCCATAGGGGAGCGAATTGACGCGTCCGACGAGCAACTCAAACTCGGGCACGGCTACGATCACAATTGGGTATTGGATGCCCCGGCCGGGAAACTTTCGCTGGCCGCGCGAGCGGTTGATCCTGATTCCGGGCGGGTGTTGGAAGTTTTAACCACGCAGCCTGGCGTTCAGCTCTACACTGGCAACTTTTTAGATGGAAGTATCAGTGGCAAAGGATCAAAGCCAATCAATCACCGCACCGGTTTCTGTCTCGAAACCCAACACTTTCCTGACTCGCCAAACCATCCCGCATTTCCGACGGCGGGGTTGAAGCCGGGGCAACATTTCCATTCGACGACGGTATTCCGATTTTCAATCGACCGGAGTAAGCAGGACAAATAAGTTCAAACCTATTTAGTTTTCTATAAAACTGGAGATCGACTACAACAGCGAAAAAGTCGATTGGGAAGTAACGCTCGCCTGCCGAAGGTGTTTATGAGCTGGCGCTGAAGCGCGATTAGCAGTGCCTCCTTCGGCCCATGTACCCCTTACTTCAATCCATACACGGTAACGTGCGAGTCGCTGCCGACGTAGACCTTCCCATTGATTACCACGGGTACTGTGAACACCACGCCCCGCCCGACGGAATCGTTGGTTGCGGTGCTGTCCCATAGCTGGTGAGAAAGGTCCGTCGCGTCGTACGCCCGCAGGATCGTCTGGTGGATGTCGGTTGCGAACTCGGTCACCCATAGGATCGCATTTGTGGTTCCATTGGCCGAAATCACTGAATTTGCGCCCCGCGTTTGGAAACTATTGTTTGATTGTGACGCCAGGGTCAGGTCACCGTTGACATCAATCGCGTAGCGCTGCATCGTGGCGTTCGCCGGCGCTACGTAAACCGAATCGTTGAAGTAAGACATGCTGCCGTATATGCGATTGCCGGTGTGACCGTCCGCTGGTATTGATCCGCTCGAGCAGGTAAGCGAGTTGATCAGCACCCAGTCAATGATC
>JBEEGK010000102.1:0-5282 GCA_041166845.1 Acidobacteriaceae bacterium | reverse complement strand
AAAGCTGAAAGCCGAGCGAGATATGCTGGTGGATCGCCTTGCCCGCTCGCAGGCCGAATTCGACAATGCCCGCAAACGGGCCTCTCGCGAACAACAGGAGTTCCGCGAATTCGCTACCGCGGACACGATCAAAGCGCTACTGCCGATCCTGGATAGTTTCGAGCGCGCCCTGAAAACCAATGCGTCTGACAAGTCAGAGTTCCACAGCGGAGTAGAACTGATCCATCGTCAGTTGCTCGATGCCCTGCAAAAGCTAGGAGTGCGTCCCATCCCCACTGAGGGAGAACACTTCGATCCACGCGTCCACGAAGCTATCGAAATGGTAGATACCTCCGACGCCGACGATCATCAGGTGCTTGAGGAACTTCAGCGCGGTTATAAGTTGAAAGAGAGATTGCTTCGGCCCGCAATGGTGAAAGTCGCGCGCAATTCCTAGGCATTCATATTTCTGATAATTATTCGGGGAAATTCATCTGGCCAGCAAAGTAAAACGCGATTACTACGAAATTCTTGGAGTGGCCCGCGAAGCCAGCGACCAGGAGATTAAAAGTTCCTATCGCAAGCTCGCGCTCCAGTTCCATCCCGACCGCAATCCAAACAATCCCGACGCTGAGGACCGATTCAAAGAAGCCAGTGAAGCTTACGCGATTCTCGCGGACGGCGAAAAACGTGCGCTTTACGATCGTTTCGGACACGCGGGTGTCGGAAATGGCGGCGCGGGCAGCAGTGGCTTCGATGCTTCGGGCTTCCAGGATTTGGGCGACGTCTTTGGAGATTTCTTTGGCATTGGCGACATGTTCGGAGGCGGAAACTCTCGCCGCCGCAATCGCGCGCAACGGGGTGCGGACCTCCGAGAAGACATCACCCTGGAATTTGAGGAAGCAGTATTCGGCACCGAGACGCAGGTAAATGTGCGGCGCCATGAAAACTGTGAGCAATGCTCGGGCTCCGGCGCTGCGCCTGGAAAAGCGCCGGTGACGTGTCGTTCCTGCGGCGGCCGCGGTCAGGTCCGGTATCAGCAGGGATTTTTCAGCATCGCCCGCACCTGCCCGACCTGCCAGGGCAATGGCACCGTCATTACAGACCCGTGCTCGAAATGCAAAGGAGAGGGACGCTTGCTGCGTCAGCGAACGGTGGACGCCAAGATTCCCGCCGGAGTCGAAGATGGTACTCGCATTCGCTTTACGGGAATCGGCGAGGGCGGCACGCAAGGAGGCCCAGCCGGGGACCTTTATGTTGTCTTGCACGTGAAGGAACATCCATTCTTCGAACGGGAAGGCAATGATCTGCATTGCGTGATGCCGGTTTCATTTACTCAGGCGGCACTGGGGGCTGAAATTACTGTCCCAACCTTGGAAGGTGATCACACTTTGAAAGTGCCGGAGGGCACTCAGAACGGAGCCACGCTGCGCATCCGCGGAAAGGGTGTACCAGTTTTAAACGGACATGGCAAAGGCGAACTGTTCGTCGAAGTTAAAGTTCAGACTCCAACCAAGTTGAGCAAGCGCCATCGTGAATTGCTGCAAGAGCTCGACGGCATCACGAAAGTTGAGAACAAACCGCAGCGCCGGACGCTACTAGGCAAGGTGAAGGACATCTTCGGGTAGTGTCCAGCCCAATTGCCATTTAATCTGCATAGCTACCACTGAAATTTCAATGACCCGGCGACGCTGGATTGCCGACCAATTTTCGGGAAACCGCGCCACGCTTGTCGGCTCTCACGCCGAACACCTTTCCCGCGTGCTACGTGCGAAAGTCGGACAAGAATTCGATATTGTGACCGGCCCTACTGTCAGAAGGGGAAGGATTTCCGCAATTACACCTGACCAGATTGAGTTCGACCTGGGCGAGGAAGTTCCCGTCGCCTCATTGCCCAAGATCACGCTCGCTCTTTCCATTTTTAAATTCGACCGCATGGAGTGGGCCATCGAAAAATGCACGGAGCTGGGCGTTGGCGAGATCATTCCCCTGATTGTGCAGCGCAGCGAGAAACATCTGGTGGCAGCGTCGTCCAAGCGCCTCGAGCGCTGGCGCAAGATTGTGAAGCAGGCCTCGGAGCAATCCCGGCGCGCCACAACTCCAGAAATTTCCTCGCCGATGGAATTAAAAGATCTGGTTCCTCTCAGGTCGGGCCTCAATATATTTCTGGCGGAAGGCGAGAAACAAGAGTCGCTGGCTGACATTTTCGATTCTGACGTCAGCGCCCAAGTCGTGACACTCGCTTGCGGACCGGAAGGTGGCTGGACAACGACAGAACTGAATGTTTTCCGAGATGCAGGATGGCTCCCGGCATCGCTCGGTCCAACAATTCTGCGAGCAGAAACCGCCGCGATTTCGGCGCTGGCTATCGCGCTCTCTCGACTCTACTGACGAAGGGACATCACCGACACTTCAGATATCCTCAGATATCTTTGCTATCCTCCGAACATTAGTCCCTCATGGCCGCTCCCAAAGCAATCTCGATGCAAGTCCAGTTTGAGCCTGATGCCCACCAGCGCGAAGCGATCGAGCATGTGCACGGACCCATGCTGGTGGTGGCAGGCGCCGGCACCGGAAAGACGTCCGTTCTCACGCAGCGTGTCGCTTGCCTGATACTCGGTGGTCACGCTCATCCCAACGAAATTCTGGCGCTCACCTACACCGAGAACGCTGCATACGAAATGAAAAGCCGCGTTGGACGCGGGTTGGAGCTCGCAGGAATTTCTAAATCTGAATTAGACGGCCTTCAAATCAAAACCTTTCACGCCTATTGCAACAATCTTCTGATTGACCGCGGCCTGAAATTCGGTGTGCTCGACGACAAAGACTTATGGATTTATCTCCGAAAGCGGGTGCGTGAACTGCGGTTGAACTATTTCGTGCGTGCCGCCAATGTCGCAAAGTTTCTCGAAGATCTGCTCGATTTCATGCGCCGCAGCCACGATGAACTGGTTGGTCCCGAACAATACGCGGCATACGTGGGCCGCCTCGAACGCGGCGAACTGCCGATACCGCGAGTTTGTAGATCGAAGAATACCGGCGATCTTAGCGACGAGGAGGTCGTAGGCCGTTGCCAGGAAATAGCCAACGTATTTGCAACCGTGGAGAGGATGCTGAAGGAGGACAATCTTGGCACCTTCGGACACATGATCACCCGCGCTTATGCGGCATTGCAGAACGATGAAGCTCTCTTACGAGAACAGCAGAATTGTGCACGCTTCATTCTGGTTGACGAGTTTCAGGACGCGAACCTGGCCCAGGTAAAGATTCTCCACCGGTTGGGCGGAGAGCAGAAAAATGTATTTGGCGTTGGCGATCCTGATCAGTCTATTTATCGCTTTCGGGGAGCGTCCGGGGCTGCCTTCGGATTATTTCATCGGCATTTTTCTGGTACGAAACGTGTACGGCTTGATAAGAATCGCCGTTCTCTTTCGACGATTCTGAATTGCGCATCGGCTTTGATCGCAGAAAATCCCGAGCCGTTCTCCGCAACGGGAGAGCAAGCATATTTGCGGTCGCCATTACTCTCAGCGCGTGACGAGGCCGCCTCGCTCGAAGGAATACAGTTGCCAGGCATACCCGTTCAGGTTGTCGTCCTCACGGCCAAAGAAGCAGAGTGTCACGATCTGATCGCGCGCATTCGCGATGAGCGGCGAAAGTCTCGCTGCGACTGGAAGCAGTTCGCCATCCTCTATCGTATGAATTCTCATCGCGATGAAATAGCGGACGAACTGGCTCGTCAGGGTATTCCTTTCTCGATCGAGAATCTCGATGTCATGGAAACTCCCATGACCCGCGATTTGTTCGCCTGCTTGGGAGCGATTGTTTCTCCCACTGACGGCATCAGCTTGTTTCGTGTTGCAGCGCTGCCGCAATTTGCCATTGATCCTCAGAAATTGCGAGCCGCCATGAAGGCGTTGCCCAGGGAAAGCCAGGCCGCTGGAATGCCCCTTGTTCTCCAGCAAATCGAAGGAGGCCGTGCCGTCCTGCAAGAGTTGCAGGAGACCCGCGATCGGATCTCCGCGACTGGCGCGAAGGGCCGCTCCGCGCTTGAGATGATCGCCGCAAGATTCAAACTTGATCGGACTTCGATCGTCCTCAATACGGTTTTGGATTTCGTGGCTAAATGGGAGGAAAAGCCCACCACAAAAACTGGCGAACTTCCGGAACTGCTGGAGTACCTGGATTATTTCCGGGAAGCCGGAGGCTCTATTTGCCTGCCACCCAGCGAAGAGAACGCTGTCCGGCTCATGACGGCCCACTCCGCGAAAGGCCTGGAATTCCATCATGTGTTCATCCTGCGCGCGAGTTCGCCCTCGTTCCCCGCAGCCTACAAAGAACCACTAATAGATTTTCCTTGTGAGCTTCGCGACGCTGACTCGGTGGCTAACAAAACTGACAAGGAGTTGAACGAAGAAGAAGAGCGCAGATTATTTTACGTAGCGATAACGCGCGCGCGAGACTCGCTCACTATCTATGCTAAGCAGGGCACAGGGAAAAAGGATCCGTCGCCGCCGGGCTTTTTGCGTGGTCTGCTGAAAAACTCAAGTCTTAAGCCCTGGCTGCATCAGACAACAGCACGTGGCTTTCAAACGGACCTCTTTGCTGCAGCACAGACTACCTTCGTTCCCTCGCGCCTTGCAGAATGGCTCGCCATGCCATCTGCTTCCGATTTAAGCGCGCGCCTGAGCGCGAGCGCAGTGCAGACCTACGAAACGTGTCCCCTTCAGTTCAAGCTGCAGCGGGAATGGCGATTGCCACAGGAACCTGCTGCCGCGATGCAGTACGGAGCGGCGATGCACCGGGTGCTGCGGATTTATTACGATGCCGTGCGTTTTGGACGGCGTATGTCGGGCGAGGAATTGCTCGACGCCCTGCGTGACGATCTTGCGAGTGCCGGTATCCAGGATGCCTATCAGCATGATCTCTACCAGGAGCAGGCTGTCCGCCAGATAGCCGACTTCATAGCGGCGTGCAGCCGCGCGCCTGAGCCCAAGGTATTGCACACTGAAGAGGCTTTCGAAGTGAAATTGGGTACTGCGACGGTCGTCGGCAGAATTGATCGCATTGATCAGATGGACGGAAATCGAATTGTGATCACCGATTACAAGACTGGCAGGCCGCAGTCACAGGAAGATGCGGATAAGAGCCTACAGCTCTCCATTTACTCACTGGCTGCCCGCGAGAAGTGGGGATACCACGCCGAGCATCTCATCTTCTTCAATCTGGAAGGGAGTGAGGGAGCAGTTACGCATCGCTCTGACGCTCAACTGGAAGAGGCACGATGTAAGGTGGAATCGGTC
>JBEEGK010000101.1:0-3423 GCA_041166845.1 Acidobacteriaceae bacterium | reverse complement strand
GAGCGGAATCCTTGATTGTGGCGGTAACAACTGCGGTAGCGAAATGGTTCCGAGGAAAGGAACTCAGCTTCGCGTTCGGCATTAACCTCATGCTCGCAAGAGCCGGTTCGCTATTAGCGCAACAGTCCCCATCCTGGGCGGGATATGCTTACACAAACTGGCGCACCCCCTTACTTCTTTCCGTTGTCTTCGCAACCTTCTGTGTGACGGGCGCCGCCGTCTACTGGATACTTGAGAGCAGGGGAGAAAACAAATATCAAATCGGCCCCGCATCCTCTACCGATAAAGTAGTGTTTAGCGATATCAAGGCTTTCGGAACTTCGTACTGGCTCATCGTTTCCCTGTGCATCGTTTTTTATTCCGCGATCTTTCCGTTTGAGACCTTCGCCTACAAGTTTTTTATGGATGTCCACCACACCACCCGCGAAGCGGGAGGGGATTTGGTCGGGATGCTCACCATATTCACGATGTTTGGAACTCCGCTATTCGGACTATTTGTAGATCGGATCGGAAAACGGGCCTTGCTGATGATGTTTGGGTCGCTGCTTCTGATCCCCGTGTATCTGATGATGGCCTACTTGCAAGGAACCCGTTTTGTTACCGTACATCTTCCCTCCACCGCCAATGGCCATCTATCGTTGATCGCGCACCAGTTGCCAGTGCTGCTTCTGGTAACAATGGGAATGATGGGAATTGCATTTTCATTGATTCCGGCCGTGATGTGGCCATCGGTGGCTTACATTGTGGAGCAATCGAAGCTCGGCACCGCTTATGGCGTGATGACCATGATTCAAAATATCGGATTGGCGGGATTCAATCTGGCCGTTGGGTGGGCCAATGACCACAGCGGCGCAAGCGCCTCCCCCCCTGAGGGATATAGACTGGGAATGTGGATTTTTTCGAGCTTAGGGTTCTTGGGGGTACTGTTTTCGACTCTGCTTCGGCGGAGGGAGCAGGGACCGCACGGTCATGGGTTAGAGACCATAACTACGGCGTCCAAACCTGCCTGAGTCGTTAGTTGGATTGACCTTGAGACTGGTTCACCCTTAGTCTGCGGGTAGGTTTTTGCCGGGGGCGGAACTTAAGTACAAGCACGTTCGCGAAGGCAAGCTGTACAACGAAAAGGTATTTACGCCGCATCAGACAAAGTGCGGCCGGAAAAGGCGACTTGACGGACGCTGGGAAACGGCAAAGCGAAAAGCTTTCTGAGGCAGACGCAATTGAGCGTGCGAAGCAGGGGGACGCAGAGGCGTTTCAGACCCTGTACGACTTGCACCGTCGGCGCGTCTATTCGCTATGTTTGCGGATGACCTCGAATACCGCGGCGGCGGAGGATTTAACCCAGGAAGCTTTTTTACAACTGTTTCGAAAAATTGGAACGTTTCGCGGCGAATCTGCTTTTTCTACCTGGTTGCACCGGATGGCAGTAAACGTTGTCCTGATGCAGCTTCGAAAAAAGAACCTTCCCGTGGTTCCGCTCGACGATACGGCGGAGGGCGAAGAAGAAGCTCCCAAAAAAGAGTTGGGAGCTGCGGATAGCCGGCTCGCGGGAGCAATTGATCGCCTGGAATTGCAGCGCTCAATTGATTCCCTGCCGCCCGGGTACCGCACAATTTTTGTGCTGCACGACGTCGAAGGCTATGAGCACAATGAAATCGCCGAACTGGTGGGGTGTTCGGTGGGCAACAGCAAATCGCAGTTGCACAAAGCACGACTTAAATTAAGAGAACTCCTTAAGACGAGCAGAGCCGAAAAGGCCGCCAAGCCGTAGAGGGGTTTTGAAAGAAGCAGCGGCATCGGGGAGAGTGGGAGTATGACCTGCCGAGAGTTCGAGAAAGTTCTGCCAGACATCCTCGAAGACGGAAAGATCGTGGAACAGCAGTCTCATTTGACGGCTTGCCCCAATTGCTCGGATTTGGTGTCGGACTTGAAAACCATTTCGCGGCAAGCACGTCTTTTGCAGGAATCGGATGAACCCAGTCCGCGAGTTTGGAATTGGCTTGAGCTGGCCTTGCGCCACGAGGGCCTGATCCGCGATTTGCCAACCTCCTCCCCGCGGCGAGTTGAATCCCGCAGCCGATGGCGCGTGGCCTGGCTGGTTCCGGCGATGGCAGTGCTCCTTCTCTCAATCGGGTTCTTGCGGTATCAAAGAAACTCCGAAGCCGGTCCTTCCCCCAGGGCAACTAACATGCTCCCGGCGAGGGAGGATTCCGCCAGATTTAAAGATCAAGATTTTTTAAAGGAGGTTACGCTACGGTCCCCAGACATGAGGGAATCTTACGGAGCTAATCTCGAGAATGCAGACGCCTACATTCAAGACGCGGAAGACGCGGCAAAGAACAATCCGAACGACGAAGAAGCTCAGCGTTATGTGATCAACGCTTATGAACAACGAGCGATGATTTATGAAATGGCCTTAGATCGGCCACTGCAATAAACAGGGACGGAATACGGAGAGGTAGCATGAATAGCAGCCAGCGCTTTGCGAAGGTGGTCGCAGTTCCGGTTCTTTTAGTTTCTACGATGTTCGTTTGTGCAGAAAACGCTCCTGGGGAAAAATCAGGGACGCTTGCATCGGGCGAGAAGAAGGAATACCGCTTTAAAGTGAAGCACCACGCGAGCATCACCATTGATAATCAGTACGGGCCCATCTCAGTAAAACCTGGCGACGATAAGGAAGTCGTAGTGACCGCTCTCACGAGTTCCGACAAAGTTGAAATTGATCAGGGCAAAACTGGAAACCGCGTGGGTATTACTTCCCATCTGCTTCCCGGGGCCAACGTCAATTCTGGAAGAGTACAGTACGAAGTTCTGGCGCCGGCAGACGCCAACGTTACTCTCAGATCCACTAGCGGCCAGTTACGCGTCGAAAAGCTTCGCGGGGATATCCAGCTGGAAAGTTCGTCGGATATTGATGTCCGTGATCTTAGCGCAGGCCATGTCCACATCAAGACTCTTAACGGACCTGTCACTCTCACGAATGTGCGCGACGGGCATGTTGAAATTACTTCAGTCAGCGGCGACGTAAACTTAAACGCGGTGAACGGCCCTCTAGTGCAGGTCAATTCCAATACGGGAAAGATTCGTTACGACGGGGATTTCGGGGGCGGCGGCGATTATAACTTTACCAGTCACTCGGGGGACATCGAGGCTATGGCTCCCTCATACGCTTCAATTGATGTGACGGCGCGTTCGGAGCAGGGCAAGGTTGAAAATGATTTTCCTCTGCAACCCAAGCACACTACCTTCCTGATGAAAGCCGGGAGTGCCTTCGCAGGTACCATGGGCGAAGCCGCTTCCTCGGTTAAGTTGTTTTCCTTCAGTGGTAAAATCCACCTCAAGAAGCGCTGAATAATCAGAAAGCGAAGCGTCTCGCGTGCGGCATTAGATTTCCGCCAGAGCGCCACATTCAACTGAGCCCGC